>JAIDPP010000001.1 GCA_029062725.1 Muribaculaceae bacterium
ACGCCGAAATCTCAACCAACGACCCAGACGAGCCGTTATGACACACCCTCCCTTAACATTTTTTGTAAAAGAATAGTCAAAGATAATTGGGAAAAATATATGTGAATCGGGAAATATTTGCTATCTTTGCAAGGTAAAAGGAGACTGGTCTGCAGTAAGAACCTATATATCTCTTTTACATTCAATAACCCTAAGAGACAGAACCAAAACTTATATAATAAATTAAGTTATGAAAATTGAAAAAATCATCGGTCGTGAGATTCTTGACTCTCGCGGTAACCCCACAGTAGAAGTAGATGTAATCCTCGAAAGCGGCGTCATGGGCCGTGCGGCAGTTCCCTCCGGTGCCTCTACAGGCGAAAACGAGGCTCTTGAGCTTCGCGACGGCGACAAGAACCGTTATCTCGGCAAGGGTGTTCAGAAAGCTGTAGCCAACGTAAACGGTCCTATCGCAGGAGCTCTCAAGGGTCACAGCGCTCTCGACCAGATTGGTGTTGACAATATCATGCTTGCTCTTGACGGCACACCCACTAAATCAAACCTTGGTGCAAACGCTATCCTCGGTGTATCTCTGGCCGTAGCTAAGGCAGCCGCCAACTATCTTGATCTGCCTCTCTACCGCTACATCGGCGGATGCGATACATACGTACTTCCCGTTCCTATGATGAACATCATCAACGGCGGTGCTCACTCTGATGCTCCCATCTGCTTCCAGGAATTCATGATCCGTCCTGTAGGCGCATGCTGCTTCAAGGAAGGTATCCGTATGGGTACAGAGGTGTTCCACGCTCTCAAGGGTGTGCTCAAGGCTCGCGGCCTCAGCACGGCCGTAGGCGATGAGGGTGGTTTCGCTCCCAAGCTCGAAGGCACAGAGGACGCTCTCAACGTTATTGTTGAGGCTATCAAGAAAGCCGGTTACGAGCCCGGAAAGGACGTTACTATCGGTCTTGACTGCGCTTCTTCCGAGTTCTATCATGATGGTGTATATGATTACACTCACCTCAAAAATGGTGTGGAGAAAGAGCTTAACGGCAAGAAGCTCACAAGCGAAGAGCAGGCTAAATATCTCGAGGAGCTCATCACTAAATATCCTATCGATTCTATCGAGGATGGTATGGATGAGAACGACTGGGAAGGCTGGAAAATCCTTACAGATCTTATCGGCGACCGTTGTCAGCTCGTAGGTGACGACTTCTTCGTAACCAACGTTAAATATCTTGAGAAAGGTATCGAGGAGGGTTGTGC
>JAIDPP010000010.1 GCA_029062725.1 Muribaculaceae bacterium
GCGCTTGACAGAGCCTCTGTCGATTTTCCTCCGGCCTGAGCGAAGAATGGTTGTCCGCCTCCACCACCCTTTATAAGTTTGGCTGCTTCTCGTATAATATTGGAAGCGTTGAGGCCGGATTTGACAAGGTCATCAGTAATCATCAGTGTCAGGAGAGGTTTGTTTTCATTCATAGTTGCTCCGATGAATACGGTTGCAACAGGAGACTCCTTTCTAACCGAGAAAGCTACATTTTTCACTACATCCGGAAGGCGAATCCCGGCCAGATGGCAAACTTTAACGCCGTTTATCTCCTTTGCGTTCTCAATGACTGAGCGAGTGAGGTTAGTTGTGCGTTCAGTTATAAACTCCTCGACTTGCTGCTTGAGTTCGGTATTCTCCCCGATGGCCTTCTTAACAGCAGTGCGTATATCAGAGGAACCTCCCAGCAAAGCAAGTGCCTCCTTGAATGAATCTTGCATATCGTCGAGCATAGTTTCCACCTTAGCTCCGGTGATAGCCTCAATGCGTCGGATTCCGGCGGCAATCGAGCTTTCCGAAAGAATACGCACCATTCCTATATTGCCGGTGTTCTCCACATGAGTACCTCCGCAAAGTTCAACGGAGGTGCCATATCTTACAACTCTAACCTTATCGCCGTATTTTTCACCGAATAGCGCCATTGCTCCTAACTCTCGTGCTTCAGCTATGGGCATCTCCCGACGCTCATCGAGAGGGATGGCTTTTCTGATTCTTGAATTGACAATATGTTCAACTTTACGGAGTTCTTCCGGAGAGACTTTCTGGAAATGAGAGAAGTCAAAACGGAGGAGATCAGGAGATACATAAGAGCCTTTCTGTTCCACATGCGGACCCAACACCTCGCGTAGAGCTTCGTGGATAAGATGAGTTGCGGAGTGGTTTGCGGAAGTAGCTTTACGTCCCTCCACATCGATCTCAGCCATAAAATCGTCAGCAGGATTCTCCGGAATAGAGTAGGAGAGATGAACCCCTATATTATTCTCTTTTTTCGTATCGAAAATATCAACTACTTCACCGGATGAACTTATCAATCTTCCTTTATCTCCGACTTGACCTCCCATTTCCGCATAGAAGGGTGTCTCTGAAAGTATAATCTGGTAATATTCCTTGCCTTTCTGTTTAACTTTTCTATAACGGAGGATCTTGGTAGTAGAGGTAGTCTTGTCATAACCTACAAATTTCTCTTCTCCGGGATTTACCTCAACCCAATCGCCGGTCTCGACAGCAGCCGCGTTACGCGCACGCTCTTTCTGCTTCTTCATTTCGGCGTCAAAACCCTTATGGTCTATCTCCATTCCCTGTTCACGCAGTATAAGCTCGGTAAGGGCAAGCGGGAAACCGTATGTGTCATAAAGCACAAAAGCATCCTCTCCCGATAAGATATTCTTACCTTGTTCCTTTGCTTTTTTTACAAATGTATCAAGAAGCTTAATACCGTTTTCAAGAGTGCGTAGGAAAGCCTCTTCCTCTTCTTTTATCACTTTCTTAATAAGTTCTGTCTGTGCAGGAAGTTCGGGGTAGGCGTCACCCATCTGATCTACGAGGGTATCGACAAGTTTATAAAGAAAAGCCTCCTTCTGATCCAGGAAGGTATATACATATCTTACGGCCCTTCGAAGGATTCGACGGATTACGTATCCGGCCTTAGCGTTGGATGGCAACTGGGAATCGGCTATAGAGAAAGCTATAGTGCGTACATGGTCGGCCGCCACTCGCATGGCAACATCCGTTTTTTCATCTTCGCCATATTTTTTGCCGGAAAGTGCACTGATCTTGGCAATAAGAGGAGTAAAGACATCAGTATCGTAGTTTGATTTCTTACCCTGAAGAGCCATGCAAAGACGTTCGAATCCCATGCCCGTATCGATTACTTTAGCGGGAAGTGTCTCAAGATGGCCATCAGCCATACGGTTATACTGCATGAACACAAGGTTCCAGATCTCTATGACCTGAGGGTTATCCTTGTTTACAAGTAAAGCTCCGTCGATCTGGGCCCTCTCTTCTTCACTACGAAGATCAATGTGGATCTCCGAACAAGGACCACAAGGACCGGTCTCGCCCATTTCCCAGAAATTATCATGGCGGTTGCCATTGATTATATGGGATAGGGGGAGATG
>JAIDPP010000100.1 GCA_029062725.1 Muribaculaceae bacterium
ACTGTTACGTTAAAAATTGTTATCTTTGCAGATCCAACTCACAAAGACAGCTCAGATATGACCTTGAGTTACACGTTACGAATGTTTTATTTCTATTTCTACTTAAAGTTGATGAAACAAAACCTACTTAAGACTTGCGTGCCCCTCGGCACTTTGCTCCTTCTGTCGGGATGTATCGATAACAAGTACGATCTATCCGACATCGACAAGACAACGCAGATCAACATCAACGATCTCGTTGTTCCGGTAAATATTGACGCTATCGAACTTTCCGAGATCATCAAGATTGACGACGACAGCAAGATCAAGATCGTGGATCTGAACGGCACGGAGGTATATGCCGTGACCGAATCGGGCGATTTCAGCTCCGATCCGATCGAAATCGACGGCTTCGAATCCAATGACATCCATATCGACCCCACCGTAGCCCGCTTTGACCTCGCACCGACAAGGGCTGCCTTGGTGAACACCTATAACCTCGGTCAATTCGATCCCCAGACTATCAACATCAACGCAAGCGATGTCGATGAGTCGATTATTGATATCGACGCCATCAGGTGCGAGCCGATGAAGATCGAGATGCACTTCGAGGCTACAGGCTTTGACAACAATACAGATCTTCTGTTTAAGACCCTTTCGTTCAAATTCCTCAAGGGTCTGACCCTTCAGAACCTTCCTTCCAACTACGCTTACGACCCCGACGGCCTTCTGACGATCAGCAATGTCCCCTGCCGCCGTGTGGTAAAGAATGGAACTGCGATTCATGAAGGTGTGGTATCCGTGACTGCGATTGCCGTGGATTTTAGTAAAACAGGCACAAAACTCATCGATCACAGGTTTGAATACATTTCAACCGTAGAGTTGGAATCGGCTGTAATGGAAATGACTATCAACTATACTACCACCGCGCCCCAGTTGCCTGCCTCCGTGGAATTTGATGTAAATACCACTGCGGAAAACCTCAAGGCCACTCACTTCAGCGGACAGATAGAATATAAGCTTGAAGGTGACGCCCTCGAAATAGATCCCGTGAATCTTGACGATATACCTGATTTCCTTAACAATGACGAAACCAACCTTCTGCTCGCCAACCCGCAGATATACCTGAACATGAACAATCCTCTGGCTCCTTACCAGTTAGGATTCACCACCGGCTTAGAGCTGGCTTCAATCCGCGATGGCAAAAAAACCGACTTTAACCTTGACAACGGTCAGCTCGTGAAGGTCGGCACAAACCACGGTGTGGACGGCCCCTACAACTATGTGCTCTCACCCTCCATGCCCGAACAGAAACTTCCAGGATATACCGCCAACCTCCAGCATGTAGGTTTCGCGTCGCTTTCCAACGTGCTTTCAGGCGACGGCCTGCCGCAGCAGATCGAGATACACCTTGTAAACCCGGGTCTCCCCCGACAGAAGGTGACCGATTTCAAGCTCTTCAATACAATCCCCGGCATCGAGGGTAAGTATGACTTCTTCGCTCCCCTCGCGCTCAAGACCGGTGAGAACGGCGCTGTGATCATTTATCGCGACTCCGATACAGGCTGGTCTGATGACGACCTTGACAAATTGACTATCAAGACCCTCAATCTGGAGGCCAAAGCGTTCTCTGACCTTCCTATCGGCGCCGAGCTTAACGTATGGCCCCTCGATAAGAATGGCAACAAGATTCAGGGCGTGCAGGTCACTCCCGCCATTGTTGCTCCCAATTCCAAAGGAGAGCCCGTCAGCATCACCGTAACAGGGGATATCAAGGATCTCGACGGTGTGACATACGAGGCCAAGGTTCATGCAGGTTCAGAGAATCCCCTCTCCCCGCAGCAGACTATCCGTCTTGAAAACATCAAAGCTAAAGTTTCCGGTTATTATCTCACAGATTTTGAATAAGCCATCATGAAATATATCAATAAACTCGCAATATGCGCCGCGCTCGCTGCGGCGGCACTTCCGCTCTCCGCACAGAAGCATACCTATTCAGGTTACTTCCTCGATAATTATACTTACCGTTTCGAGATGAATCCCGCGTTCGCCAACGATAAGAATTTCGTGGCGATGCCGGCTCTCGGAAACCTCAACGTCAGCTTCAGCGGTAATCTCCACCTGACCGATGTGCTCTATAACGTGAATGGCCGCACCGCCCTCTTCACCAACCCGCAGATCGATGCCAAGAAAGCCCTCAAGAAATTCGGTAATCGCGAGAAGGTGATGACCAACGAGCAGATCGAGATCCTCGCAGGAGGTTGGAAAGCATGGGGAGGTTACAACACTGTGACAATCTCAGCTGTGGCAAACGCCGGAGTATCGGCTCCAAAGGCTCTCTTCCAGCTCGCTAAGGAGGGTATCACCAACAAGACCTACGATATCAAGAACGTGGCGGCAGATGTGAACGCTTACGCTCAGATAGCCCTCAACCATTCGCGCGATATCAAGCAGGTACCGGGTCTCCGTGCCGGTGCTACCGTGAAGTTCCTTATCGGTATAGGAGCGCTGCAGGCCAAGTTCAAGGAGGCAGACCTCACTCTCGGCACAGATAACTGGATCGCGCGCACCAACGCCGATATCTATGCCTCGGTAGGCGGATTCCGCTTCGAGCAGAAGAGATATGAGCCGAAGGGAACGACCTCCATGCAGCCCTACGATTATGTTTCCGGAGCAAAAGTCGATAATTTCGGAATAAACGGTTTCGGTATGGCTTTCGATCTCGGTGCTGAGTATAAATGGAATGATTTCAAGTTCTCAGCTGCCATCCTCGACCTCGGTTTCATTGCCTGGGGAAAGACCCAGTGGGCTTCTACCAACGGCACTCAGACCGTGGAGACGGACGCCTATCATTTCAGCGCCAACGGCGACGCAGATAACTCTTTCAAGAACGAGTTCAAAAACCTCCAAGACAACTTCTCGAAACTATATCAGCTTACTGTAAACAAGGAGAAAGGCTCATACGCGCGCGGGTTGGCCACTACGCTGAATTTCGCGGCTGATTATGTGTTCCCCTATTACCGTAACCTCCATTTCGGTCTGCTTAACTCAACCCGCATCTACGGACCCTTCACCTCGACCCATTTCCGTCTGTCGGCGAATGTGGCGCCGGTGAAGATCTTCTCCGCAGACATCAATCTGGGCGTGGGAACATTCGGTGCTGATTTCGGCTGGATGCTCAACCTCAATACAACGGGCTTCAACATGTTCCTCGGGATGGATCATACTCTCGGCAAACTCTCCAAGCAGGGTATCCCCTTGAGCTCGAACGGAAGTTTCAACTTTGGTATAAACTTCCCCTTCTGATCCCTGTCATCAGATAGCTTAACCGCGGGGCGGTTGCACTTTGTTTAACCGCCGGTTCCTCATTTAGCGGGAACCGGCGGTTTCTCTCTATCCGGACACCTCAGCCGCGAAGCGGTTGCGCTTCGACATCCATCTTAATCGAGAATAATCCGAGAAACGCAACTGCTCCCATCCCCAGGCCTTCCATAAACATAGTTAGATGAGAATAAATGTATGGCCTTATTTTTCTTTTGAAAGAAAAAAATATGTCAATTTTTTTCTTTCAAAAGAAAAAATTTAGGTATCTTTGCAGAAATCATTGACTTATGGAGCGAATTTATGAAATATCACAGCGGCTGATTCAGAATACCAATT
>JAIDPP010000101.1 GCA_029062725.1 Muribaculaceae bacterium
CAGATTGTCAAGAGACTTAGCGCAAAGTAACGCTTTTCCAAATGTCATGCAGACCCTCCCTCACCCCGCAGGGGGCTTCGCTTGCGCCTGCAAATGCAAAATTATATAATTTCCATAAATTTACAAAATTTTATATCTGAGCAAAATTTTTTATTGATTCAACTTTCGCAAGTATATATTTCTATTGACAAATAGAATATTAGACTTATAGATTTAAAATTTTCCGAGCAGATTCTTTAGGCTCTAAGAGCCACGCGGGATAAGAGCGGGATTTTACGCAGATTTCTCAGTTATGCTTGAATTTACGCAGATTTATGGATCTGACGATCCACGGAGATTACGGCAGATCTATCCTGCTTCAATCTTCAGGGTTCAAAGAACCCTTCTTTATCTGCCGGAATATGAATCCCGGAGATGCAGGAATCTTGCGATAATCTGCTTAATCCGGCGAAAAGAATCCCGCGTTCGGGAAATTTTAAAAATAAATTGCACATACGAAACTTAAATAAATTATTACTTTTGCAAAACGGAAGTTGAAGGGGTTTTAAGCAAACCTTACTTTGACATCCCTAAATAAATTTATATCCCATGTATATCGTCATAATCGTCGCCATAGCCTCCTCTATGCTCTCCGTAATCCTTACCCTGCTCATCTGCCGGTCGCGCTTCGCCGCCCGCGAAGCGTCGCTGAAAGCTGCCGCCGAACTCGCCGATGCCAGACTGAAAGCCCTTAAAGAAACCCATGCCCGCGAGATCGAGAGCCTTAAAGAGACTCACAGCCGGCTTGAAGAGCAGCAGATGCAGATGTTCCGCACAGAACGGGAAGTGCTCATCGAACGCCAGAAATCCCTACAGCAGACCAACCGGCAGCAAATCTCCGAACTTCTTGACCCGCTGAAAAAACAATTCGATAATTTCCGCCAATCCGTGGAGGAGACGCGCACCGCCGGTGAAGTCAACAAAGAGGAGCTGAAAAATTCCTTTGAATCCACCTTGCGCCTATTCAGCCAGCAGCAACGGCTCACCGTCGCCGCCTTGCGCGAGCAGACCGAGAAAATCGGGAATGATGCGGCAAACCTTACCCGGGTGCTCCGTCGCGACTCGAAGGCGCAGGGCGACTGGGGAGAGATGATCCTCGAGACCCTCCTCGAAAGCAGCGGTCTGCAACGTGATCTCCATTTCTTCGTTCAGGAGAATGTAAAAGATTCAGAGAGACGCAATTTTCGTCCCGATGTCGTGGTGCGCCTTCCGGAAGGACGTTCCGTAATCATAGACTCCAAGGTTTCCATTACAGCCTACGCCGATTCCTTCGACGCCCAGTCGGAAGCGGAGAGGAAAATCAAGCTCCGCGAACACGCGCGAAGCGTCCGGCGTCATATCGACGAACTGGCCGCTAAGAAATATGACGACCTCGTCTCCGACTCAATCGGGCTTGTCCTGATGTTCATCCCCAACGACCAATGCTACCTCTCGGCGATCGAACAGGACAAGGATCTTTCAAGATACGCCTATTCCAAAGGAATCGTGATGATCTCCCCCTCCAATCTTATGATTGCCCTTCAGTTGGCTTTCAATATGTGGCAGCAGGACCGCCAGTCGAAGAATGTCGAGGCCATCGTGCGCACCGCTACCGATCTTTACGAGAAAACCTCCATATTTTCGGAGACCATCGAGGAGATCGGCCTCCACATCGGCCGCCTCTCCTCGGCCTTTGAGAAGGGGAGAAGTCAGCTTTTTGACGGGAAAGGGAATCTCTTCCGCCGTATTGAATCCCTGAAGGAGCTTGGTATCACCCCTAAAAGAAAAATCAAAGGTATCGAAGAAGATTAGCTCCCTTAGCGGAGAAAGGGGGAAATAAAAAACGCGGCCGATTCACATCGTCCGCGCTTTTGTGCTTTTTAACTAACCTAACATCATGAAACGAATTTACTTTCTGTATATATAAACATCGTTTCGTGCTGAAAAGTTCTGAAAAAAGTAAATTTTTTTGAAAAATTTTCTGTATCCCTTATATTTTCTCCGGAAATTCTCCTGGAGATAACAGATCTCCATTAGTAAATTATTGATTTTCATATCGGTATAAAAATCCGGTCTGAATTTTAACATATTGAATTCAGATCGGATTCCTTAATAAGGGTGGCTTTCATGTCAGTCTTCCGGTTCGCGGATTGCGCGTACGGGACGACCTAAAGTGCGTCGGCCGATGAACTGCGCGCCCACATAGTATCTTAATTCCGCCGTACCTCCTACCACCAGGCGGTCAGTATCGAGACCCAGAGCCATACCGTAGGCGTTTCTTGTATTGGCAGTCCGGTTGCTCCAGGCATACGACACGTTTCGTCCGAAGTTATCACCGGGTTGTGGGGTTCTTTGAGTTGTCTTTCCTTTATCCAAGGTCATGCCGCTTGTCCACCAACGGTTTCCCGTAGAGGAGAAGAAAAGAGCTTCATTTAAATTATAGGCATTTTCTTTACCCCACACCATATAATTATAGTCATCTATCCGGGCGCCGTTAATCTTATCCACGAAAAAGGTGAGGGTCCAGTTACCTCCGGCCCATCTATCGCGTTGTTCAGCCTTTTCCTCCACTTCATTGATAGTTTTCTTCTGTCCCTCCGAACCGGCAGATCCATCGGAGAAAGTATATGCAATGCTGCGCTGCTTCTGTATTACATGCCATACACCGGCATTAGGAATCATATATCCGGCGGGAGAGGGATCATAAACTGTTTTTTTATGAGTCCAGATACTGGGCGTGTTTTCATCAGTGTCAGTGGCCCCGTCGGCTGTAGTGGCATGGTTGTTCCATAGATTAAACTTAAAGTCAGTTGATAACCAGTCCTCGAACTCAGAACCCGAGTCTCCGTTGCTGACATAAAATACGTTAGGGTGTTGAATACCCGAACCTATCGTCGCCCGGTTTGTGGCCGACAATGTTTCCATCTTTGGAAGGCGAGGACCAAACACACGTTTGGTTTCATTGTCGTGGTTAAAGTAACCGCGCATCGGATCCTTACGTCCCCATTGGTAATAGGTGTTATTGGCATACTTGTAATCTATGGTTATTCCATCCTGAATAATATCCAGTTTGTCGGTGTGGCCTGTCGGGGTGGTGCCATCAGGCATATACTGGACATATTCCATCTTATCCTTACGCTTGAGATAGTTCACCTTCTTGGGGTCGCACCATCCGAGGTTATAGGCCGACATCATGAAGGAGCGGCCCTTCTGGTTATATGTCACCTCAACGTCGCCACATTCGCGAAGACCGATCTTGGAACCGTTCTCATTGAGAGCTGCTGATGATACGTAAGTGTTGAAACGGGCATTACCGGTATCGTAAACATGCGGCAGACGTGTAGTGGGGTCAAGCCAATGCTCGGTAGCCCAGATATGCCAGCTCCACATCACGTTTCCTTCCGGGGCGTCAAGGAGCGCGATAATTGCATTTCCCTGCTGAATCTCTTTAGGTTCGATGTAGAACCTGATCATCTGCTCTCCACCTATGGTTACAAGTTCGGGATCCTCTATCATGCTGTACGCATCCTCCCATACAAGGTCGGCACATGCTGTGGCAGGCGCATTTATTGTCGGTCCGGTTATGGGATTGTTGAGATAGTCTGTCATTGTCTTAAGCAGCAGGGAGTTGTCCGCTGTGTTCTGACAGGTGTAAGCTGCCGTATTGGTCTCCCCGTTCACAATGGCGTTGCCATAAACAATCGGGAACATGTACCATCCGCCACGGTCAACGATATAACAGTTGGCGGTGGTGCGCGAATGTGCGCCTCCGAATTTGGAGAGATCGTATGGAGCATCCTTGGTGCCGTAGGGGGCGTAGCCCTGCATGGTTTGGTCGCCTATCCAGTCGGTCACGACATAATGAGGCAGGAAATCAACGCAATGCTCCTCTTTGTCATACGAACCTTTACCGCTCAGGGGAGTCTCGAAAGTATCTGTTAGCCATTCTTCGGCGGAGACATACCGCTGCTGAGGATTTCCTTGAGGATAGGCTGTGTCGGTGGAACCGTTGACCACGTATGAATAAGACCCTCCATGAGAGGATTTCCAGGGGCAAGGCTCGATGAAGTTCTGGTCATTGGCCTTGTAGCGGTAGCTCTTGACATAATATTCGGCTATATTGCCGGAGTTTTCAAACCTTTCGTCGTTAGGATTATAGACATAAATATTCTCCTTCCCTCCGGCTGTGTTCCCTTCGGCATCGAACACATAGACCCAATTATCTTTGGAAGTGGAAATAGTATATACATACTCATAGCCGGCTTTCCATTCCTTGAGATCATTGGCCTTGATCTGCCCTTTTACCTTTATCTTCGATTCAAGATGGCTCACCACATCGTAACGCTCTATCTCCACCTCTATCTCCGCTTCATCGGGAATCTCCTGGGGGATAAGCATGAAGGTTTTTTCCGGCATAAGAGTGGTGAGAACGACATCTTTTGTATCATCCGCGGGATCAAAGTTGCCGTTTTCAATCTCGTGGTTGAAAATCTGGGTATATGTAGCATCACCGCTATGGTTCGACCATTCAAAATGACCATTGGAGCTGTTGCCATCGGCGGTATAGACACAGTCTCCCTTCCCCTTTACCCCCTTTATCGAGACGCTTATCACCTTCCCTTTCAAGACATCGCGCACGGCAAATTTAATGGCCGAGAGCGCGTGATTGAATTTCAAGGGGACACGATAATTGGTCGGTTTTGTTTCCTCCCGGTTATATGTTCCGACGGCCATGAGGAGATCAACCTGTTTCTCCGCATCATTGGTGCCATTCCCTTTCAGAGCCTCATAGGAGAAGGAGATGCTGTTTTTGGTATAGCCGGCCTCCTCCAGATTGGAAATCTCGGCGTGAGGAGCCACGGCATTGAAATAGAGGCGTTCGGTTCCGGGCCAACGGTTAGGGGATTCGGTGACCCAGACTTTACTGTCGCCCGTAGGCAACGCCTTTGTCTTCGACATGGGGATATAGGTCGAGCCGGAGGTTTCAACATTGGCGCTCACACCGAACGATTTGTGAATCTCCTCTAATTTTGCAGCGGATTCCACCTGAAGTCCCCGCGTTTCGACCGGGTTCTCACCGTGAGGATGTTCGCCGAGAGGATGTGCCCATGTGTGAAGATATAAAGGAAAATCCTCATTGTCGCCGTTCAGCTCCAGAGGATCATACAGCGGTCCGCCCCCTCGCGTGGAATAGCCGTCGGCACCACAAACAGAGGGTGAGAAAGTCACCATGTCGCTGTTATTCCCGTCGGTGCTATCCTCATACAGAACTTCATCGGTGCACCCCGACAGTAAAATCACGAGGAGCCCGGAAAGTATCGATATATATTTAATTGCTGAATATTTCATTAGCCATAAATCCAAGGATGAATTTGCCTACTGTCGGTAGTGCTTCTATTCTAACTGAATATGATGTTTCCCTCCGAATTTCCACGCCTCCACATCGATAAGGAACTCAAATGCCAGGGAGTTAATACGATATTGATATATATAGTTTCTCTTTATCGCATCCCAATCGCTGTTATAGGAGGCCTGAATCACGGGGTTGCCGTCCGCTCCATAAGGCGCGAGATAGATCCACTTCTGATGTTTAACCCCATTCATGTCGAGATTTATACATACAGCCTTGCGCAATTCGTTGCTTTCGAAATTCATTTCAGGGAGATAGGCGGTATAAACATTCTCCTTCTGATGAAAGGGGAGAGAAGTGTTGGTGAACCCGGCGTCGCTTCTAATGGTTGTGGCTGCAACATTGCCGGTAGCTTCCGTAAAATTCCAGTCCTGCACGAGGTTTCCGTTCCGGTTACGCGACATAAGAGTGATGTTATCTATTGTCGGCCCGTCATCGGTATCGAGATTTATTATTTCGATCTTGGATAGTGCGCGAACCAGGAAGAGATCGGGAATCGGCATCGGATTTCCTTCGCTGAATATGGAATGGTCGTAACCCGACAAGGAGGCAAACCTGCTTCCGAACATCGGAATCCAGCTCCCTTCACCGGGAACCCATGAATCCGGCTGATCGTCCTCGGCATCAGGGTTGATGGTGAGAGTAAGATCCTTAAGATCTGTTATAGTCAGCACCCCGACCTCCGATTCATCCAGTCGGTGGCCTTGCAAATCGGTTTTAAGTCTGGTGTCGTTTTCTGCGCTGCGCCAGTTGGCAAGAGCCACGATGGCAAATTCGGAGGAAGTGTTGTATTGAGCAGGGTCAAGCTTTGTCGTGAGGAGATACATCCCCTGACCTATACCGGTGATGCTGGTCGAGGGCGATAACCAACCGTCGTCGTACAACACCTGTTTCAGCTTCTGATCTTTATCGAAAATGAAGATCTTCAGGTTTTCCGGATCTATATACGACTCTTCAGGCGCGCCGAAGAAATCCACGGCACGCGACGTGGCCGTGCCACCGGCAGCGACCCGGAAACTGACAGTGATGTCTTCCGGTTCCGGCAGAGGCTCCCCCGGGGTGTCGGACGAGGAACACCCCGTTATGACAGGCATCAGAAATAATGCCGCCATGATATAAGGCAGAATATGTCGGTAACTTAAAAGTTTCATTCCCGGTTTTTCCTTGTTATTTGCTGCAAACTGTTATAAATGTTATTTGCTGCAAACTGTTATAAATCCGTGTTTTGAAGCACCATTCGCCACGAGAGGATATCCATCACGGCCTTATACCATGAACCATCTTCTTTGAGGAAGAATGTCATGCTGTAATCATCCTGACGGTCGAGAAACTCATTATCGGTCATATTCTTATAGTATTGCCCTTTCACCATCATGAAATAGTCTATGATGGGAATTTCGATGATTTTCTCTCCGTCATATCTTCTGGTCACCGTAAGGACCGGACGCCGGCAGGTCTGAAGGCGCGATGTGGTCATCTCGGCCACAAGAGAATGAATCTCGGTGATGGCGCGGGTCTCTCCGGATGCCTCTTCGTTGTCCGCCTCACCGTTGTCGGGATCGACAGGAAGGATAGTCTCTGCCAATCCTTCGGTCATGGCCCAGGGACGATATTCAATCGCTTCATCGTCGAGGATGGTGTTATCATGGTCAAGATAGCCGTTACGGTCGGTTATCCTGAAGTTGAAATCACCCTCCTTAATCTCTTTTCCGCTAAGATGCACGAGCATTATACGTATGGAGTTGGTGTCCTTGGTGAGAGGAAGATTGACAATGTGTGTGCCCCATTCGTCGGGAAGTTCCACATTTGAGATCTTGCCATGGAAAAGCGCGTCGAGATCTGTTGTGGAATGGGCGGTGGCCCCCTCGTGCTCCCTTTCCATCGTCATGCGAAGATCGGGGAGAGATAAAGGTGTGGCTCCTCCCGCCATATTGAAACCGGCTGCATTCTCATGCCGCTTGCGACACCAGGCTACGATATCATATTTGCCGGGCGCCACCGGCAGATCCATCATATATCCCTCTTCGGCGAGCGGTGTTCCCTCTTCATGTCCCTGCCATACAAGTTTTCCGGATTGGTCGAACAGATAGAGATCGACCTCACCGACCTGAGTAGAGAAAGCATCGGCATATTGCATATTCCGATCGAAGCGGAACCGGACCTTATAATAAGGATTACAGTCCGGTTCCTCTTCGGTCATCATGCCGCATGAGGAGAGGGTGAGTATAGCGATGATACTCAGAAAAACACGCTTATAAATACTTTTACTCAATCTCATAAATTTATTTTCCTCAAATACCTATCCAATGAAGTTGTTTAAACTAATTTACGAATGTTAAATGAAGTGTCTTCTCCATTCTTTTATTCCCCTTTGCGGATCTTTTTGGCTGCTTTTGCCCCTCTCATCGGCACCAACCGTTAGGTTGCTGCCTCTTCGTGTGGCAAAATCACCTCAAAAATCTCTCGCAAATGTTAATAAAAAATAAGTTTAAACAACTTCAATGTGAAATTAAAGCTCCACAGATTAGTATTACAGATCTACCGACTGACCCACAAGACGCCATTGCAGAACCCGGATACGGGTGCTGATGTAATACTGCTCGTTCTCGGTGGGAGGAACGATCGGCTGGGTGATCTCGCCGATACCTGTTCCGAGACCTTCAATCTTATTGATTGTCAGATCATAGACGTGGTTACGCACCACTCCGTAGTCACCGAGCACAACGCTCTTGGCGTCAAAATTATTGCTGGATGAGCCTACGCCCCAGATATGCTTCAGAGGCACATTGAAGTAGGCCTTTCCGGTCTGGAATTTCTCAAGCACGCCGTAGGTGGCATAGAGTTTCTTTACAAGATCGGTTGCATCCGCATCAGTTATATTCTTATATCCCCCCGCGCCGCTATTCAGGGTCGGATCATAGATGAATATCTTGTTGCTGTAGTGCCCGTCGGTCTTTTTCTTGATATTCAATGTGCGCCACTGTTCGGAAAGCTTCTTTCCTCCGGTTGTGGCAGCTGTTGGATATGTCAGCTCGAAGTCTTCATATCCCACACCATACAGGTTGGTCTTGAGATGGGCTGCACGGAGAGGCTCGTAGGTATTGGGTATCAGTTTACCATCTTTATCCACGGTTTGCACGAAGAGTGTGTTTCCTCCTCTCTCAAGCAAGAAATCTGTGGCCTCGTTGTCGGAAATCATCACAAGATGTTTGTCAGCAGCCTCGTGACGCACGTAGAATGATTTGCTTTTATCTGTTGTTGTTCCATCGAACACCACTGTTCCCGCACCATTCTTAACCATATAGTGACCGAGCAGAACCACGGAAGCCATTGCGGCCTTGGCATTGGTGGAGTTCATTGTGGCATAGCTGAGGGTGTTCTCAAGAATATACTCATGGGTCTTGACTGTGCTGTTGAATTTCACATAGTTGGTGCTTGTGTGTTTTTTTTGCTCCTCGAGCACATTGGCGTATGAACGATAAGTAAGAGGGAATGTGCGGCCATCGGGGTTGATGTTCTCAAGATATTTCACATCATAGCTCACATCGGGATAGAAGTTGTCGGCATCATCGGCGATGATGAAATAGGTCGGATCGATAGCCCAGTATGAACGGAGGTTTGCAACATCATTAACAAAGTTCCAACGCCCGTCGTTAGCATGGTTATTGGCCTTGAAAGCGTTCTGGACCTCGTTCAGTTTCATGCCGTAATCGATGTCAGGCATATTGCCGGAGAGATAATTGTCTCTGGCATCGCGGAAGTTTTTCAAAAGGAAGGATCTTTTCTCGGTTCCGTTCACGAACCATGCCTCGGGCACGAACTCAAGAGTATAGGTATCCTCATCCACGCCTGATGGGCTCTTGTAGGGGTTCTCCTGAGGAATTTCATCAAGAGGAGTGGAGAAACGCACTTTCGCCTCCATACGTTCCACTGTTATGTCGATCGTGGCATCCTCTGCATCCCGGGCATCTTCCATTGTCTCGAAGAACTGTTTTTTGAAGTCAACCTCGGTAGCGAATACGTTGTTTCCGCTCTCCTGACTGAAATATAGGGAATTGTTCATGGTGCGATAACCGGTATGAGAGACCTCGGAGCGGTTTCTGATGAAAGTCATCAGCTCCTCGAGTTTATCAACCGCAAGGTCGCCGTATTTGGAGGTCGGATTCACAAACGCCACCACGTATTTTGGATAGTTGATATTTTCAGGCAGATTCACGGGAGCGACCGTGGTGAGCACTCTCTCAACGGTGTTTCCGGTGCCGGGGGTGCTGATTGTGTTTTCATCCGTCACTGTGAGATTCGTGCGTCCCACATAGTTGCGGTAGGCATCGAAGAAAATCAGAAGGATCTGGTTGACGCTGTTTTCGTCCGCGCTACCGTTCTCATACTGGTCGGCACGGGTAAAGCCGTCGTTTACCAATGAAACACGCACGTATGTGGTGGTTTCGTTTTCCATTACCTTTCCGGGCTGTTCGGGCAAGTCATTGGAACAAGAGATAAGGAGTCCCGCACATAGGGTTCCCAATAAGATTTGTCTTAGTTTCATTGTTATAGATCTTTTGTTTTTTTCTGAAAATTGATTTGACTCAACTTGAATATTGATGATTTGAAGTTGGCATACCAACTATGATGATTACTACCCTCCCGCGTATCTCCGGCTATGGAATCATTCATCGCCGAGCAAGGTGCGGTTCTTCTGCGCCTCGGGGAGCGACTGAATGGAGTCGAGCAGCCGACGGGCGCCTTCGAAATCCCCCTTATTCGCGAGAAGAACGGCACGGGCGTTGACCGCTTCCGGAGAATTTCCGGCTTTTTTCAAGAGCGCTTCCGCCTTTGAGAGATCACGTTTCCGCAGAGCGGAAGCTGCGGCGTTAAGGTTCGCCTCCTCACTGTCCGGGTAGTACAGCAAGGCTGTTTCAATCACCGTGTCGAAATTTGCCGATCCCTCCGGGTAAAGACGTGCGACACGCATCATCTGGTTCAGCGACATCTTTTCTGGAGAGGAGATGATTATCCGGCTGAGCTGCTGATCGTCCATCGGCTTGAGACGGGTGCTTATCCTGAATTTCGTGGCACGCAGATGCGGGAACCATTGCGGAAGAATCTTGGTCCGGTATAGATCCCTGAACCTGGGATCCGTTTTCAGCTCATTCTCCTTGGCGTCGTAATCCGCCGGAGAGAAGGCGGGGCGGTCGATAAGCTCAAGAAGAGCCGCGCGCTGCGCATCCGTGATATCCTTGGCGTTGACCACCTGTTCGCGAAATTCAGTCCAGTTTTCCGGAACGGCGTCGAAATCGGTGACATCAGGGGAAATCTGATATCTGTTTCCTACATATTTCCCTATATATTCAGCCAGGGCACGCGAGCGTCCTGTGGCCAGTTCCTTGTTGTGTTCGTATGGAGATTCGGGAGAAGCATACCCGATAATCTCAATCTTGGCTAACTCCACATTGGGATCGGTCAGGGCGTATGCTATAGAGTCGTAAATCACTTTCAGCTGCTGCCGGTTATCGATTGTCTGACCGTTGCGGCATTGATATACATTGTCGTGGAGCTCTGTTTTATCCACTTCAAACTGCACGCGTGCCTTTCCCTCATGAATGGATACCGGCAGCTCGGTCACTCTCGGAGTGATGTAAGCCACATACATTCCCGGTGCGGGATTGAGGGTGGTATCAGTAGGCTCCCCGAGATCGGATCCTGTGTGCACACCGCATCCGCAATTGTCATATCTGAAGTTGAGGCTGATATTCCCGGTTCTCATCCAGGGCTGCATATCCACCGTCCCGGAATAATCTATTGTCTGCGGATAGCCGTTATGACGTCTCACCTCCCTGACAATATTATATTCCTTTTTATATTTTTTCAAACCGCGCATAGTTCCGCGTTCGTAGGCATAATGCATTGAGCGACCCGTTACAAGGACTGTCGGCAGTATGGCCGCCTCTCCATTTTCGCCGGTGAGTACCGGGGTTATGAAAATCTGCTCGTTGCTCTTCAGCTTGAGCGCATCGAGAACAATATCGGTCGCCAGATGGAGTGTTTTGCCACCGTTGATTCTATTCAAGACAACTTTATCTGCGGAAATGGAATCATAGGCCTTTGCATCGGGTGTGAGAATGAAGGCGGCGAGTGCCCACATTATAAGGTGAAAATATCGTTTCATTTCCTGATGTCTTAAAATAGATAAATGAATGATAATCCGAGTTTGGTGATTCCAAGATAGTTGGTGTGTCCCTCACCTGTCTTGCCTCCACATTCGGCACAATTAAATTTTTTATAATCGGCGTAAACATATCCTGCGCCGATCTCGGCCTCCAGATTCCAGTGTGTCCCTAACACCCATTGGTATCCGTAGGTGAAACCTCCTCCGGCATACCATCCCTGATATCGAAAATCACGGACTCCCTTCGAAAGATTTTCTCCTCCGAAGAAAACACCGGGAAGCGGGATATTGATATTGGCGGCGTTAAACTGCCCTCCCAACGCATGGAGGCCGATGAAATGCCCGTCGAATTTTGAGCAGAACCACCAACGGTATTCCGGCATCACAACCCAATGCATGGCTTTTCGCTGGCCCTTATCACTACTGAATTTCCAGGGATTGAGGCCATAGACCAAATTTATGGTGCTTCGGGAGCCCACACCTATTTCAGCCCCCAGGTTAGGGGTGGTGGTGGCATCATAGAGAACATTCGTCTTTATCGCGAACTGTGCCCGGACCGGAAGCACGGCAAAGGCAATGGCAATAAAGAATATCACCAATTTATATATAGGTTTTTTCGCCATACTCTTTAATATGACAAGTGATTTTTATAGTTCTTTAAATCAAAGGTAAGTAAGGTCTAAAAAATTATTGATAAATGAATAAGTTTGTAGATTCTTA
>JAIDPP010000102.1 GCA_029062725.1 Muribaculaceae bacterium
GGAAGCCATAGCTCACAGGATATGAGTGAGCGTGCAGGCGGAACCGATCTTCAGTTCGTGAACAAGCATACCTACAAAAGCGATGGCTCCCACTCCTTGATCACATACGGGCCTACGAAACCGGAGATTACAGTTTCTCCATCGGGAGGTAATGTTAAGGGAAGCGCAAAAATAACGATTACAATCGATAATTCCCCGACTTCCGTGACCGGAACATTCAACGGCAAAACCATGTCGCTTGTCGGAGGGTCCAACAATATCACCGTTTCATCATACCTTAATGAAGGTCAGACCGGAACAATGTCAATTACGGCCACAAACTCTGTAGGCACGACCACTTTCTCAGGTTCCTTCACACGTGATGATTCCACTCCGGTAGTGACTCTGAGCGGCGACTGGCGTGAGCTTTCCATCTATCAGATCATGGTGGCCTCCTTCCAGCATGGTAATGGCGGCGCTTCCGGATACAGCGATATGTGGGGTCCGAACGGACACCGCAAGAACGGAAACCTTCGGGGCATTATCGAGAGTCTTGACTATATCAGGGACCTCGGAATGAACGCCATCTGGATGACTCCCATCTTCGATTCAACCAACGGTGATGGAGGTGAAAAACTTCAGGCCACCGGATATTTCTGCACCAATTACTTCAAGGTAGATCCGAAATTCGGCTCCGAGGCTGAATTTGACGAACTTATCCGAGAGGCGCACTCACGTGGAATCTATGTGATACTCGACGGCGTGTTCGGACATCACGGTGGTGTGACAGCAGCTTCCCCCAATGGAAAGTATATCCAGACTCAGGCGAACACTCCAAACGTTAGAGGCACTGAATCAGGAAATATAGTCTTCCCCGGTTCTCTCGAATACTTCAAGGAGGTGATCCGTTACTGGATGGAGCGTGGCGTTGACGGTTGGCGTCTCGACCAGTGTTATCAGGCCTATCAAGGCGGTCATAATTATTGGAAAGAACTTCGTGCCGAGGCAGAGAAGGTAGCTGCCGAGCGCAAGGCACGCGGTGAGCAATGGGGCACCCTCGCCTATATGGTAGGTGAGGACTGGACTAATGCCGGCAAGATAACCACCACTCAGCAGGACGGCTTGAAGAGCGTCATGGACTTCGATGGAATGTACACCTTTGAATATATGAACGACATGGCTACTGCCGGTTATTTCCTTTCTCAGACTCCTAATCAGAGAGGATATAAGGATTCCGGTGTTTGGCCTACTTTCTTCCTTTCCAACCATGATACTGACCGTATCGGCGACTATGTGGATGTGAATTCAGAGCCTCAGAAACTGATGGCACGCCATGCCGCGGTAGCGGCCTATACGGGTCCGACCTGCACCTATTATGGAGATGAGATAGGCGATAAGAGCGGTAAGGCACAGAATAACGGCAATAATGACAACTGGGCTCGTACCTCAGGGCGTATCTCCGGTTTCAATGCCAACGAGCAGATGGTCCATGACTATGTCGCTAAGGTATTCAAGGCACGTGCCGAGAATCCGGCTCTTTGGAGAGGAACGGCCCAGAGACAGACTCAGGGCAATATCGAAATTATCACTAAGACTGATTCGCAGACCGGTAACAAGGTAGTGGTGATATTCAGTCCTTCTGATGCCAATGTCTCTATAGGTGGCTCCGGTCTCGACCTCATCAACGGAGGCAATGTCAGCAGCACGGTCTCCGTAAAAGCATGGGTTCCGGCCTTCATTAAGATGAATTAAGAACTTTAATAACCGACAGAACCAATATAAAGCTCCCGTGGGTTGCCATAACAACTATGGGGGCTTTACTCTATCTATTCTATAATATTGCAGCGAAGACAACCAAGAGAAAACCCTTTATAATGACCATGAAGTATATCTTATCAACCATTATGCTTGCCGGTGCCATGCAGCTTGGAGCCACAACCATTACATCTCCATCCGGCGACCTGCTTCTGAATGTGGATGTCGATTCGCAGGGACATCCCGTTTATTCCCTTGACTTCAAGGGGAAGAGAATCTTGGAGCCAAGTAAATTGGGTATCAAGGCCGATGAAACGGTGTTTGCTGACGGCTTCACTATTGCCGGAATAGATACTGTAACGGTTGATCGCACGTGGGAGCCTGTATGGGGCGAGTATTCCAAAGTGCGCGACCATTTCCGAGAGATGGCTGTCAGGCTGAAGGCGGGTAATCCCGACTGCGAGATGACGGTTCGCTTCCGTGTGTTTGACGACGGTCTTGGATTCCGTTATGAGCTGCCGGTTCAGAACGGCCCGAATTATCTCACTGTCAGGGATGAATTGACTGAGTTTAATTTTAACGGCGACCATAAGCTATTCTGCATACCCGGAGATTATGACACGGATGAATATCTTTTCTCCGAAACCACTTTCTCCGGCCTTCCCGATGCTCTCGACAGTTATGGCCGACATACGGAGGCCCAGCGCACGGGAGGCACGACAATCCAGACCCCTATGCTGATAAAGACCGGTGACGGAGTGTATGTCAATGTGCATGAGGCTGCCTTGGTTGGCTATCCCGCCATGCTTCTCGATGTGGATACTGAGGATTACTCGATGAAGGCTCATCTTGTGCCCGACCGCCTCGGAGTAAGCGCTTATCTTCAGATGCCGTTCAATACACCCTGGCGCACCCTGATAGTGAGCGATGATGCGCGCGATATCCTGGCCTCGCAACTTGTACTCAACCTTAACGAGCCTAATAAGATTGAAGATACTTCATGGATAAAGCCGATGAAATTCTGCGGAGTATGGTGGGAGATGTTCACGGGGAATCAGAAGACCTGGGCATATTCCGATGATCATCTCGCAAAACCGGGAGTGACCGATTATTCCAAGCTCAAGCCCAACGGGCGTCATCCGGCAAATACGGAGAATGTGAAAAGGTATATTGACTTCGCTTCGGCCAATGGTATCGACGGTGTGCTTGTCGAGGGTTGGAATGAAGGATGGGAGGACTGGGCGAGCTATCGCAAGAACCGCCAGTTTCTTTTCGACAAGACTTATCCCGACTTTGATGTAGAGGGACTTCGCGATTATGCCAGGGATAAGGGGGTAAAGCTTATCATGCACCATGAGACGGCGGCCAATGCCTCGGATTATGAGAAGCAGCTCGACCGCGCTTTCCAATTCATGAAAGATAATAATTACGATGCCGTCAAGACCGGATATGTGGGTGCGATAATACCTCGTTCGGAGCATCACACGTCGCAGTGGATGGTGGATCATGCAAAGCATGTGATAGAGCGTGCGGCCGATTATGAGATAATGGTCGATAGCCATGAGGCACCTCGCCCCACTGGCCTCTGCCGCACATATCCCAACTGGCTCGCTCAGGAGTCGGCGCGTGGAGGTGAGTTTGAGTCGATGGGAGGCAATCCTCCGTCGCATACTTGCATCCTTCCTTTCACGCGTCTGAAAGGGGGACCGATGGACTATACCCCTGGACTTTTTGAAACAAAGATGAGCTATTACGGCGAAGGGAAGGACTCTCAGGCCGGAACCACTCTGGCGCGTCAGCTTGCCCTTTATCTCACGATGCCATCGCCTATGCAGATGGTATGCGATCTCCCGGAGAATTATGAGCGTTTCCCCGATGCCTTCCAATTCATAAAGGATGTGCCTGTGGATTGGTCGGATTCCAAATATCTGGAGGCGGAACCCAACCGTTTCATTACCGTGGCTCGTAAGGACAAACATTCCGAGGACTGGTATGTGGGAGCTATCACCGACGACCAGGGGCGTGTGGCTGTGGTCGATCTGAGTTTCCTGCCGAAAGGAGAGAAATTCGAGGCCACGATATATGAGGATGCTCTTGATGCTCATTGGAAAGATAATCCGCAGGCTTACCGTATCCGGAAGGAGGATACTGATTCGGCAAAGATACTCCGCATCCAACTCGCTCCCGGAGGAGGCGCGGCTGTAAGGCTTCGTAAGAGATAAGAGGGGATAGTGCGGCATAGCCGCCCACGGAAATAGCTCCGCGGATTATGATATATTATAAAAAGCAATCCCGGTGTCATCGATGACACCGGGATTGCTTTTTACAGGATATGGGAGTGATCCGGCCGCGATTCGAACGCGGGACCGTCTGCTTAGAAGGCAGATGCTCTATCCAGCTGAGCTACCGGACCAACGCGGATGCAAATTTACAATTTTTTTTTTCAAATGACAAAATGAAAATTCAAAAAAGGAGGGGTGCGGGAAGTCTGCGTGTCTGCTTCCCTTTTTGCTTAAAGGCTATCCCCAAAAATGATGATAAAAATGTAGAAAAATTTCAACAATAATTTTCAGTATTGCTAAAATAACGTTAAATTTGCAGAGAATCCCTACAAGTGAGTATCGGTCACTGCTCAGCGGGATTCCGGCCGCGGGACGGCTGCGGCGTCCATAACCTGACAACCAACAAAATAACTAATAATTAAATTCAGAACAGCTATGTGGTTATCATGCTCATCTGTAGGACGTAAGTTTGTGATGGCCCTCACGGGTGCATGCCT
>JAIDPP010000103.1 GCA_029062725.1 Muribaculaceae bacterium
AGATATAAATTCTCATAGCTAACGATGTTTAACCAACACAATCTCACGGAGAGAGATTGATACGGCAAGGGCGACCGCGAGGCCGCCCTTGTTTATAGATCGAATCAACGCCTCCCCATATAATACCATATAATAGACGGTGTGTAAAAATTTAGAATTTTTACACACCGTCTATTATAATTGTCGAATCGCGACGAAATCAGTCGAGAGTGAACTGGATATCGACCTCCGCAGGACTTTCAACCGGAGTCCCGTTTTCATCAGCCGGAGTCCATTTCGGCATATTCTTTACAAGCCTTATGGCCTCGCTCTCAAGATCGGGATCCACCATGCGCTTGATCTTGATATTCCCAATCGAGCCGTCGGGGCGGACTACGAACATAACACCCACGACACCTTCGATACCGTTATCCTTAGCCGACACCGGATACTTCATATTATCTGAGATATAAGCTTTCAAGGCGCTGTCACCTCCCGGAAAAACCGGAGCGGTAAGTGCATGCGCACCAATAAATGAACAAAGAAGAATCGCCAGTGTCATTATCTTTTTCATAACTTTCAGATTTTATAATTGTTTCTACAATGGGAAGACCTCAACCTCGGAGGGCACTATGTGAAGTGGTTTGAACTCAATATTTTTGACAAAGTTAATTTAAAAAAGATTAATATGAAAAAACTTTTCCTCTTATTTTCGTTTTCTGTGGTTTTTCTTGCCGTCTATCCCCTTCCATTTCGCGAGCGGGTGGCGGAACTTGAACAAAAAGCGGAAAAAGGGGATTCAGCCGCCATGTATCATCTGGCCACTCTCTATGAGCGAGGCTTCGACTCCATACCCTCCGATTCGGTGCGTTCCGATTCTCTTCTCCGCATGGCGGCTCTGAGAGGATACGCCCCCGCGCAGAATCTTTTAGGCTATCGGTTATATCCCCTCTCCCCCGACTCCGGCATATATTGGCTGCGGCAAGCCGCGGCCGGCGGCGATCTTAAGGCGCAAAGCAACCTTGCCTACCTGCTTCTTCAATCCGACTCATCGATCGACATGACCGAAAGAGCGCGGCGCGACAGCATCGCGGCCGCCATGCTCGCAAAAGGCGCGGAGGCCGGGATACCGACCTCTATCTCGACATTAGCCGACCTCTACAGAGAAGGAAGGGGAGTGGAACGCGATACGCTCCGCGCCACATTGCTCTATCTGGAGGCCGTAAGCGGAGGCCTGGCCGACGCCGAGATAAAACTCCTCTCCATGAACCAGGGAAGATATCGCGCCATGCAGCCCGGGGAGGCGCTTGAAGAGGGACTCCGCGCGGCCAAATCAGGAGCGCATACCGTGGCCTTCGACCTTTACATGAAAGCGGCCGAGGGGAATATCCCGCGGGCCTTTACCCTCCTGGGGGATGCCTATTCATCGGCAAAGGGCACCGACTACAACCATTCCCTCGCCCTTTCCAATTATCTCAAGGGTGCAGAAGGAGGCGATCCCTCGGCTCAGTTCATTTTAGCCGAATTGCTTGAGATATTTCCCGACGCACTCCCCGGAACCGATAGCGGCCGTAATCCCCAATACTGGTATGCCCGGGCAAAAGAGCAGGGAGTCAATGATGCCAAGGAGGCCATGATGCGCCTCTTCCGATAGGGCGCACGATTGTATAAGTTCCTTTTTTTTATTAACTTTGCAAAAAAGAATGCGATAGATATTATGGCAAATCAAGAATTGACAGAACAGGAGATAGTGAGGCGCAACAGTATGGAGGCGCTTCGCGAGCGCGGAATAAATCCGTTTCCCGCCGCAGAATATAAAGTGACAGGCCATACAGTCGAGATCAAGGAGAATTTCAGCGACGACCTGACTCCCCCCCGGGAGGTGGCTGTGGCAGGTCGCATAATGAGCCGCCGCATCATGGGAAAAGCCTCCTTCATGGAGCTTCAGGATGCCGACGGACGCATTCAGGTATATGTAAGCCGCGATGACCTTTGTCCGGGCGAGGACAAGGATATGTATAACGTCGTTTTTAAGAAACTCCTCGACATCGGCGACTTCATCGGCGTGCGGGGATTCGTTTTCCGCACTAAGACAGGCGAGATCTCGATCCATGCGCAGGAGATCACCGTGCTCGGCAAGAGCCTCCGCCCCCTTCCCATCGTGAAGATGAAGGATGGCAAGGCCTACGATGCCTTCACAGATCCCGAGCAGCGTTACCGCCGCCGTTACGTTGACCTGGTGGTCAACCCCGAAGTTCGCGAGATCTTCAAAAAGAAGACCCGGATGTTCAATTCGATGCGGGAGTATTTCAATTCATACGGATATCTGGAGGTGGAGACCCCGGTTCTCCAGTCGATTCCCGGCGGAGCCGCCGCGCGTCCATTCATCACCCATCACAACGCACTTGACATACCGCTCTACCTCCGCATCGCCAACGAGCTTTACCTTAAGCGACTTATAGTGGGCGGTTTCGACGGAGTATATGAGTTTTCCCGCAACTTCCGCAACGAAGGTATGGACCGCACACACAATCCGGAATTTACATGCATGGAGATCTATGTCCCATACAAGGATTATAACTGGATGATGGATTTTACGGAGAAGATGCTGGAGAAGATATGCCTTGACGTCAACGGCACGACAGAGGTCCGCGTAGGCGACAATGTGATCAGCTTCAAAGCTCCCTACCGTCGTGTGACAATGACCGACGCTATCAAGGAGAAGACCGGATTCGACATCACCGGAAAAAGCGAGGAGGAACTGCGCGCGTTCTGCAAAGCCAACAACATAGAGGTGGAAGATTCCATGGGTAAAGGAAAACTTATCGACGAGATTTTCGGCGAGAAATGCGAAGGAAGCTTCATCCAGCCCACTTTCATCATAGATTATCCTATCGAGATGTCGCCTCTCACGAAGCGCCACCGCAGCAATCCGGAGCTGACGGAGCGTTTCGAGCTGATGGTCAATGGCAAGGAGCTTGCCAACGCATATTCCGAGCTTAACGACCCGATCGACCAGTATGAACGCTTCGTGGAGCAGATGCGTCTTGCCGACAAGGGTGATGACGAGGCCATGATCATAGACGCTGATTTTATCCGCGCCCTTGAATACGGCATGCCCCCGACATCCGGCATGGGTATAGGTATGGATCGTCTGGCAATGCTTCTTACCGGTCAGACTACCATACAGGAGGTGCTTCTCTTCCCTCAGATGCGACCTGAAAAGACGCAGAAAGCGAAGGAGGAGAAAGAGGAAGGTGCCGGAGAGGATCAGGAGAAGGTGAACGCTTAAATCCTTCCGGTATGAATTCGATAAATAAAATAGCAGTGATAGGAGGCGGGAGCTGGGCAACGGCTCTCGCCAAGCTGTTGCTTGCCAACTGCGACCGTATAATATGGTTCATTCACCGTCAGGACCGTATCGACGACTTCCGGAAATCGGGTCATAATCCCGTCTATCTCAGCGATGTGAGCTTCGATGTCTCCCGAATCGACTTCACCTCCGACATCAACCATGCCTGCACGTCGGCCGACACGCTGCTATTCGTGACTCCCTCTCCTTATTTCAAGGATACGGCAGATCAGATCAAGGTCGATATATGGGAAAAGAATGTGGTGTCGGCTGTAAAGGGGATCGTGCCCGACCATAACATGATCGTCACAGATTACATGGTGGAGCGCTTCGGCTGCGATCCGGACAATATGCTTGTAATCGGAGGTCCATGCCATGCCGAGGAGGTGGCGCTTGAGCGTCTTAGCTATCTCACCATCGGCTGCCACGACATTGCCAAAAGCCGGGAATTCGCTTCCTTCCTCGCAGGAAAGAAGATGAAGACCATCGTCTCCACGGATGTAGATGGAATCGAATACGCCGCCGTATTGAAGAACGTCTATGCTATTATGGGCGGAATTATCAACGGCATGAAGGCCGGCGACAATTTCATGGCGATGATGGTCTGCAACGCTATCCGCGAGATGGACCGTTTCATAGATGCGATCGCCCCGATGCCGGCCCGGGATATTGACCGCTCCGCATATCTGGGCGACCTCCTCGTAACAGCTTACAGCCGCTTCTCACGAAATCATAATTTCGGCTCCATGATCGGAAAGGGCTATAGCGTGAAGGCGGCAATGATGGAGATGGCGATGGTGGCCGAAGGTTATTACGGCACAAAATGCATCCATGAGATAAACACCTCCGGTCCGGATGTGGAGATGCCGATCCTTAACTGTGTATGGGAGATCCTTTACGAGGGAAAGAGCCCCAAACGGGCCATCAAGGGGATCACAGGATCCTTCACCTGACAGGTCAAGGCAGCCGGCGCCTTATAATTTTTCTTAAATACTGCGTCAATGATGACGCAAGGTTGTTATAAACGATAGAAGTTGCTTAAACAACTTCATAGAGATTAATCAAACCCAAATTATATATAATTTATGAAAACAATTGATCTTAACATTCAGGATGCCGTATATTTCGCTGAGAAGGAATATGAGGCACTGAAGGATAAATCCGTAGAGGCACTCACCACCCTTGAGGAGGGTACGGGCGCAGGAAATGATTTCCTCGGCTGGCTCGACCTCCCTTCCAAGACTCCGGAGGCTCTCGTTGACCGTATCAACGCCACCGCGCAGCGTCTTCGCGAGAACTGCGATTATGTGGTATGCGTCGGCATCGGCGGTTCATACCTCGGCGCTAAGGCCGTGAATTACGCTCTGGCGGATTCATTCGCTGATTTCTACGCTCCCCAGCCCAAGGAGCCTAAGGTGCTCTATGCGGGCCAGAATATCGGTGAGGATTATCTCGCCGAGCTCCAGAAACTTCTTACAGGCAAGAAGTTCGGTATCGTGGTGATATCTAAGTCGGGCACTACCACCGAGCCGGCAATCGCTTTCCGTCTCCTCAAGAATCAGCTCGAGCAGCAGGCCGGTAAAGACGCCGCCAAGAACCTTATCGTTGCCATCACCGACGAGAAGAAAGGTGCCCTCCGCACTATGGCTAACGAGGAGGGTTACGAGACTTACGTGATTCCCGATAATGTCGGCGGACGTTTCTCTGTTCTGACTCCGGTCGGCCTTCTTCCTATCGCCTGTGCAGGCCATGATATCAAGAAGCTCCTCGCCGGCGCGAAGGATATGGAGAACACTACCCTTCATCCCTCTCCCGAGAATCCGGCCCAGATTTACGCGCGTCTCCGCAACGCGTTGTATCAGAGCGGAAAGAAAATCGAAATTCTCGTTAACTTCGATCCCAAACTCCATTATGTATCGGAATGGTGGAAGCAGCTTTACGGCGAGAGCGAGGGTAAGGACGGCAAGGGTATCTTCCCCGCATCCGTTGACTTCACTACCGATCTCCACTCCATGGGCCAGTGGATTCAGGATGGCGAACGCACTATTTTCGAGACCGTGATCTCCGTGAAGAAGCCCGCGCTCACTCACCGTATTCCTATGAACGCTTCCGATCTTGACGGCATAAACTATATCGCCGACAAGCGTATCGACGAGGTGAACAAGATGGCGGAGCTCGGAACCAAGATGGCTCACGTTGACGGCGGTGTCCCCAACATCAAGATCGAGCTTCCGGAGCTTGACGAGTACAGCCTCGGACAGCTCATTTATTTCTTCGAGAAGGCCTGCGGTATCTCCGGCTACATGCTCGGAGTCAATCCCTTCAACCAGCCCGGTGTAGAGGCCTACAAGAAGAACATGTTCAAGCTGCTCAACAAGCCCGGATATTGATCCCCCCTTTCATTTGATTATTGAAATCTGAAAACAAAAATGGCGGCGTGTCAAATCTTTGAATTTTGACACGCCGTCATAATTTTGTCTCTATTCAGAATAGTTCGGCCGGCCGGCAAGCGGTTAAGAAAAGTTCAGGTTGGTAGAAATCGCATCACACTTATAATCTCGATAAAATTCGTTAACTTTGCGAAGGAATAACTCCTGAATCATGCAAGTCTCATTTTGGAAAGAATATAAGGAATACTATAAGCGGCTGACCATGCTCGGCCTCCCGGTGCTCGTCACGCAGCTCGGCATTATCGTTGTCAGTTTCGCCGATACAATGATGGTGGGGCATTACGGAACTGATGAGCTCGCGGCGGCGGCTTTCGTCAACTCCCTCTTTGTAGTCGTCACCGTAATGCAGATAGGTTTCGCATCAGGCCTCACCCCTCTGGTCGGGGCTCTCTTCGGACGCGGTGAAACCCATCGTGCGGGGCGGATGCTGAGGGCCGGACTCGAAGTCAACATCCTCGTATCAGCCTCATTTACCCTCATCATGGGTATCCTTTACTTCTTCCTCGACCGGTTCGGACAACCCGTGGAGTTGCTTCCCCTGATCAGGAAATACTATCTCATAATCCTTGCCTCCCTCCTGCCGATGGCTGTTTTCAACAGTTTTCAGCAGACCTGCAACGGCATCACCGACACGCGCACGCCAATGTGGTTCATCTTAGGGGCCAACGTGCTGAACATCGTTGGAAACTACGCCCTTATCTACGGCCACTGGGGAATGCCCGAAGCCGGACTTGCCGGAGCCGGTTTCAGCACTCTGACTGCCCGCATAGTGGCAGCCTTAGGGATAGCAATATATTTCATCTACCGGCGCACTTACCGGCCATACAGAGAAGGATTCGCGGCCGCCGGGCAGAGGGGAAGCCTTCACCGGGAGGTCTGGGCCACGTCCTATCCCGTAATGATTCAAAGCGGTGTGGAATGTTCGCTTTGGACCTTCGGGGCGATCGTCTGCGGCTGGTACGGGAAGATACAGCTCGCCGCCTATCAGGTGGTAACGACCATCTCACAACTCGGCTTCATGATTTACATGAGCTTCTCGACCGCTCTCTCTATCCTTGTGGCCAATTTCACCGGCCGCGAGGCCTGGCTGTCGGTTCGCCATGTCACCATAGCCGGGCTGCACCTGATCCTTGCGCTGGCCACCCTCTCATCCATCGTTTTCCTTATATTCGGCCATACGCTCATAGCCTCCTTCACTCCCGATATTGCCGTGGAGGCCTCGGCGGCCGGACTCATCCTGCCGCTGGTGGTGTATCAATATATGGATGCAGTGCAACTCACATACTGCAATGCGATCCGAGGTACCTCCCATGTGCAGCCCCTGCTCTGGATTGCTCTCGGATGTTACGTAGGGATAGGCGCCCCCGTGCTATTATGGTTCGCCGGGAGTTTCACTGCCGCCAACATGGGAATATACTGGAGTTTCTGTATCGCACTCGGAGCGGCGGCTCTTCTCCTCTCTTCTTTCTTCTATAGGATAGTAGGGAAAGAGGAACGCGGAGTCTATGCGAAAACAAAGAATTAAGTAACTCATATATGGAGATAAAGGATGCGCAGAAAGCTGTCGATAATTGGATACATTCGGTCGGCAACGGGTATTTTTCACAACTCACAAATATGGCGCTCCTCGCCGAGGAGACCGGAGAGCTGGCGCGGATAATCGCGCGTGTATATGGAGATCAGGTTGCAAAAGAGGGTGACCTTGAAAAACACCTTTCGGAAGAACTCGCCGATGTGCTCTGGGTAACTATCTGCATCGCAAATCAATGCGGTGTTGATCTCGAGAAAGCACTGGAGGAATCTTTCCGAAAGAAATCCTTCCGAGACGCCGACAGGTTCAAACCTTCCGGGAAGAATAGTTTATAGTTTTATTATACTGCAAAGTTTTTGCAGTCGATTATACTTTTTTAAAGAAATAAAAACGGTAAACATTAGGTAACGGGGCGAAATGGTATTATCTTTGCATCCGAAAACAAGAACGTCGCGCAAGAGAGACGTTAAATAACAAAGACACAATAAAAACTTACATATACATGGCAGCAAAGAAAAAAGCGGCTCCGAAGGCTCAGGCCGTTCGGATCACAGATATAGAGGAGAAGCGCAAGGCACTCGGAGTGACCATGCAGCATCTCGAGAAGGATTTCGGCGCAGGGACAGTCATGCGTCTCGGCGACGAGGCGATTCAGGATATAGAGACGATCCCTACGGGTTCCATAGGACTTGACTATGCGTTGGGAGTGGGTGGCGTGCCTCGCGGAAGAATCACCGAAATCTACGGTCCCGAATCCTCCGGTAAGACCACCCTCGCCATCCATATCATCGCCGAAGCCCAGAAGCAGGGAGGCATCTGCGCCATTATTGACGCCGAGCATGCTTTCGACCGATTTTATGCCGAGAAACTCGGAGTGGATGTCAACAACCTGTGGATAGCACAGCCCGACAACGGAGAGCAGGCACTCGATATCGCCGAGCAACTTATCAATTCCGGAGCGATAGATGTCCTGGTGATAGACTCCGTGGCAGCCCTCACGCCCAAAGCGGAGATCGAGGGAGAGATGGGAGATAAGAACGTGGGGCTTCACGCACGTCTTATGTCGCAGGCGATGCGTAAGCTCACAGGCACAATCTCGCGCACACGCACATGCTGCATCTTCATCAACCAGATACGCGAGAAGATCGGCGTGATGTTCGGAAATCCCGAGACCACTACCGGCGGTAACGCCCTGAAGTTCTATGCTTCGGTGCGTATCGATATCCGTCCCTCCTCATTCATCAAGGATGGTGAAAGTTCTATCGGACGCCTGGTGAAGGTAAAGGTAGTCAAGAATAAGGTGGCCCCTCCCTTCATGCGCGCCGAATTCGATATCATGTTCGGTCAGGGTATCTCCAGATCGGGTGAGATTATCGACCTCGGCGTGGAACACGGAGTCATCAAGAAGTCAGGGGCTTGGTTCTCCTATAACGGCAACAAGCTCGGCCAGGGTCGTGACGCGGTGAAGCGCGTCATCGAGGATGATCCCGAACTCATGGCGGAACTTTCCACCAAGGTGATGGAGGCTCTGAAAGCCGACAAAGAGGAGAATAAGAAAGGCAAGAAATCACCGGCTCTTCCCGGGAAAACCACCCGCAGAACCGATACCGATGATGAGCCGGAGGATGTTGCCGATGACGGTTACGAACCTGAAGACATGGGTCAGCAGGAGGATCTCTTCGGCGATGACTTCGAACTCGAGGTGGAGGAATAATCCCCTCCGGCCGGAATGTCGGCCCGGTTTTCAGATTTCGATCCGGAATCTTCCCGTATTCCTGTCAAAGCATATTCCGGGACGCAGGAAATATTTTTCCAAAGCTCCCGATTCAGTCAATTCATGGTGTGACCCTATGGTCACACCATGCTTTTTATCTATCAGCCAGAGACGGTCGGAGAGTTGCAGGGCGATATCAAGATCATGGGTTGACATGAATATCGTCTTCTCTTCACTGTGTGCGATTGAAGCAAGAAGACGCATGATTTCCACCTTGCTTGGAAAATCCAGGAAGGCTGTGGGCTCATCAAGGAATATCACCGGGGTTGACTGGGCCAGCGCCTTGGCTATCATCACCTTCTGGCGTTCGCCATCGCTGAGGCTGTTGGCCTCCCTGTGGCGGAGGTCTTCGATACCTACCAAGGCAATCGCTCGCTCCACGGCCTCTCGGTCATCGGCAGTCAGGCGTCCCCAGAAGCCGGTATATGGAGCCCGCCCGAGACCTACCAAAGTCTCGACATCCATATTCTCTACATCCGTACGCTCCGTAAGCACCACTCCGACGGTTCTGGCCAGCTCGCGTCCCCGGAGATCATGCAGAGGGCGCCCCTCCACCCTCACCTCTCCCGAGAGAGGGGGAAGAAACCCCGACAGAGTCCGGAGAAGGGTTGATTTTCCAGCGCCGTTGGGGCCGAGGAAGGAGGTCAGCTCCCCGGCATATAGTGAGGCCGTCAGGTCTCGGGTCACTTCTCTTTCCTCGCGTCCCGCGCGATAGCCTGTGGTCAGGCTGAGAGTGCTTACTACAACTCTTTTATCCTCTTCACTTTCCATCAGGCTCTCTTTCTTTTATTGAAAATAACATATAGGATCACCGGCACGCCGATAAGCGGAGTAACCCCGTTGAGCGGCAGGACGATATTTTCCGGCAACACACAGAGAAGGTTGCACAGCAGACCGACGGCTCCCCCCGTCAGAATACAGCCGGGAATTATTATCCGATGGTCGGAGGAGCGGAATATCATCCTCACGATATGCGGCACGGCAAGACCGATGAAGGCTATGGGGCCGCAGAATGCCGTCACCACCGAGGTCAGCAGTCCGGTAGTGACAAGAAGCATGTTTCTGACAGACTGAAGGCTGATTCCGAGATTACGCGCGTAGTTGTCGCCAAGAAGAATGATGTTGAGTGGTTTCACCATCAGTAACGACAGCAGCAGTCCGGCTCCGACCACTCCGGCGAAAAGCGGAAGCTGATCGGCTGAAACTCCCCCGAAATTTCCCATTCCCCACAGGGTATAGCCCTGTATCCCCTCGGCGGAGGAGAGATAGTTGAGCAGCGTGATTATCGATGAAGTGAGGTATCCCGTCATTATTCCGGCGATCAGGAGCATAAGATCGCTCCTGAGCCAGACAGAGAAAAGAAGAAGAAGGGCCATAATGGCAAGAGAGCCGATCAAGGCACCGGCCAGCACGGCCATGTAGCCGCCTAAGGAGATGCCCGCGAAACTCATAGTCCCCCCGAAAAGAAGCATCACGAAAGCCACTCCTAATCCTGCGCCGGAAGTGATTCCTAAAATCGAAGGGCCGGCGAGAGGGTTTCGGAAGGCCGACTGGAGCATGAGGCCGGCCACGGTCAGAGCGGCCCCGCTCAATAACGCCGTTATCGCCTGCGGAAGGCGACTGCCGAGGATGATGAATTCCAAAGGACCGTCTGAGGCCGAGGAATTGAAAAGAATATCGGCAATCTTTCGCGCCGGTATCTCCACAGATCCTATGAGCAGGTTAAGGGCGAAAAGCAGTAGAGAAAGGATTGTCAGGATCAGAAATCTCATTTTTCCATTTTTTTGAAGTATCTTGGTGTCGCGCCGGGGAGGAGGCCGGGATGTAAAATCATCACCATATCCTCAAGGAGAAGGTCAGGGCGAAAGGGAGTCTCATCGAAGAAGGGGATGGAGGAAGTGTTACAGCCATACACCTCCCCGGTCTTGAATGCCTTGAATTGGGAGTTTACCGACGCGTCGCGGCTTAGTTCGGGGAGAGTCTTGTCATTCTGTTGAAAATAACGGAGGAGCCAGATGTCGGCGTCGCCGGCCTCTACCAATACCTTTTCAGGAGAGAGAGGCACTCCTCCACTCCGGTCATATCTGGCGAAAGGATTGGTTCCCCCCGCATCTTCTATAAGACGTCCCATAGTGGATTTTCCGCCCGGGACGCTCCAACTCTGGCCGTAGATATTGTCGAGAAGGATTTTCGGACGTTGGGGTGCTGATGCCGCTTTTCCTTTCAACTCCTGATATCTTGAAGCTATACTGTCGAAACGCCGGTAGGCCTCGTCGCGTCGCCCGAAGAGGAGTCCGTAGAATTTCATCCACTCGGCCTGTGCGAGTGCTGAATTCTCCATATAATCGGCACATTCGACAGTCGGGATACCGAGTTGCTCGATCTTGGCATAGTGCGTGCCTGATTCAAACGGGGAGCGCATCACGATCTGCGGATGCAGTTTGATGATGCGTTCGATATCGGGGGTCATGTCCGCGCCGCAGTCGGCCGTCTCTCCGGCCTCTATCCGCGCTTTGAGAAGGGAATCCGTTACGTATGAGGCGTTACATACTCCTCCTATGGCCTCCACGGCGCCTAAAGAACTGATAAGGCCACTGTGCACGGAGGAATATATGAGAGCCTTCTCCACTGGAGTCCGTATCAGCGTTCCGGCAGGAAGAGAGTCGGGAAGTTTTGTGTCACGTGGAACAATTACGTATCGGGCCAGATTCTTAAGAGTGTCCCACGGGTTGCGGACGGTCACCAGCGTATAGCCTTCATGCTCCTCCATGAAAAGGTTTTCGGCATATTCCATTTTTCCCGAGGAGTTGGAAGCGGCATTTCCTTCTCCTGTATGGCTACAGGAGAAGAACGGAGTCATTATCATCAGATATGCCAGAAAAATAAAAATAATCTTTTTCATTTTATAAAATTAGTTTCCCGGAGAGGAGCAGTTTTGAAAGAGTTTATCTCCGGTTGTAAAAAATTCAGGCATCTGCGGTCTGAAATTTTGGGTTATCTGATGTCAAAATTAGAAAAAAAATTCAGGTTTATGAAAAAATTTTTACAAAAAAATTCTGTTTCGGGTATAAAAACAAAGTGCAATATTAATTAC
>JAIDPP010000104.1 GCA_029062725.1 Muribaculaceae bacterium
AAACCCGCAAAGGCTGAGAAGGCGCCGGCTGCCGAAAAGGAAGTAGAGAACACAGACTCTAAGGAAAAATAAATAGAGAGACCGTAGGCACAACGTGCCGAGGTGAATGACAAACAACTAAATTTTTCAAAAAATGCCGAAAGTAAAGACCAATGCCGCATCGAAGAAGCGTTTCGCTCTCACCGGCACAGGGAAAATCAAAAGGAAACACGCTTATCACAGCCACATCCTGACAAAGAAGACCAAGAAACGTAAACGTAACCTCGACCAGACTACTCTTGTGGCCGATGCCAATATCAAGGAGGTTCGCGAACTTCTTAATCTTCGCTAAAAAGAGGTTTCCCTCAGTTACTTTTACAAATTTTTTTATTAACCGAATGTCCAGCCCTGCAAGTGCAGAATAAAAAATAATGCCGCTGACATTCAAAAAATCAAAAAAAGATGCCAAGATCAGTAAATCACGTTGCCTCAAGAGCAAAAAGAAAGAAAATCCTTAAACTTACCCGCGGTTACTATGGCAGCCGTCGTAACGTGTGGACAGTAGCCAAGAATACATGGGAGAAGGGTCTTACCTACGCATACCGCGACCGTAAGCAGAAAAAGCGCAACTTCCGCGCCCTCTGGATTCAGCGTATCAATGCCGCTGCCCGCATGGAGGATCTTTCTTACTCCAAGCTCATGGGCCTTATCCATAAGGCAGGTATCGAGATCAACCGTAAGGTTCTTGCCGACCTCGCAATGAATAACCCCGAGGCTTTCAAAGCCATCGTTGAGAAGGTAAAGGGATAAGTTAATCCCTCTTTAATAATGATTAGTGTCCGGACCCTAAAGGCTCGGACATCTTTTTTTATCACGCACCGCCCGGGAGCAGGATTATCAGAGCAAAATTCCGGATTTTAACCTTGCGATGAAAAATTTTATTAAAAAAGGGGGAGGGTATTGCAAAATCAAACATTAAGGGTTATCTTTGCGTTATAAAAATAGGAGATGAATTAAACCCACATCAAAGAAAATTGGGAAACTCATCAAATTAAAACGAATACCGAGACAAACTTGCAGATTGATGGCGGGCCCCACATCCCTTGGGGTGTTGACTTCGGTCGCAGGCGGATTACAAAGATCTGCAGGTCCTCAAATCCTGTCAGTCGGAGTTTCGTCACAATCCTTTGATGTGGATCTTATAGAAGAGTCGGATGGCAAATGCTCCGGCTCTTTTTCTCTTTTCACGGATCCGATTCCCGGAACCGGTCTCCTGGAAATGACGGGAGGAAGAGAATAAGTGAAAGGAGAACAGAAAATCACTAATTTATATTATCAAGATGTTAGACGTAAAGCAGACATTGCTCGACAGAACGAGCGTAAGGCGTTATGAACGCGAACCGATCACGGATGAGCAGATGGCCTTCATCTATGACGCAATCCGCAATTGCCCTAATTCATATAACGGGCAGCAGTATTCGGTTATAGATATCGATGACCAGGATCTCAAGGAGCAGCTTTATGAGCTGACGGGGCAGAAGCAGATCAAGACCTGTAACCGTTTCCTCGTATTCCTTTCGGATTTCAATCAGATTCGGGCGTTGGCTGAGAAGAAAGGTTTGGAATGGCCGGAGGTGGAGGATACGATGGACGGTGTCCTTTTAGGCACGATCGATGCCTCATTAGCCATGATGAGCGCCGTGACAGCCGCTGAAGCCCTCGGTCTTGGCTCCAACTGTATCGGCTACCTGCGGACTGTGGATCCTGCGAAAGTGGCTGAGATGCTCAAGTTGCCCAAGGGAGTATTTGTGGTGTGTGGCCTCGCAATCGGCGTACCGCGCGAGCATCCTGATCTGAAGCCGAAAAAGCCGGCATCAGTTGTATTCTCCAGGAATTGCTATCATCAGGACCGCGAGAAGATGGTCGATGAGCTGGAGAAATATGACGAGGTTGTGAAGGAGTATAACGCCCACCGTGCCGGAGGAACGACCAACAACGATTGGGTGGCCCATATCCTGAATTATTACAGCCATGTACTCGACTACCGTATTTTAGATTATCTTAAGGATCAGGGATACGACGTGAAGAAATAAAAGAATAAAAAAACGGAGCAAGGCCTCGACCTCTGCTCCGTTTTTGTCGCGATAGCATTGTTTTATTATTTTCGGCAATGTCTGCGACAATTACCAATAATAAGACAAGAAAAATAAGGGTAAGGTTTAACGGTGTCTTATATTTTAACAATAATTAAAGTCAGCCGTCGTTCCTCTTAGGTAAGAGAGATTTCCTAAGGTTCCGTCCACTAAAATTCCGAACTGAAGTGGAAGCGAATCTTCGGGAAGTCATTGCGGGCCATCTGCAGGACATAGTTGCTGTCGGCAAGGAAAACGTCGCGGCCTTCCTTATCAGTGGCCATAAACTGGTGCTTACGCTTCTTGAAGGCCGCCAAGGCTTCTTCATCATCGCTCTCTATCCAGCAGGCTTTATAGAGCGAGATAGGCTCCCAACGGCATTGTGCGCCGTATTCGTGGAGAAGACGGTATTGAATCACTTCAAACTGCAGCTGGCCGACCGTTCCGATGATCTTGCGTCCGTTGAAGGAATTGGTGAAGATCTGGGCCACACCTTCATCCATAAGCTGGTTGATACCTTTGTCGAGCTGCTTCTGCTTCATAGGGTCGGCATTCTCGATATATTTGAACATCTCGGGAGAGAATGAAGGGAGACCCTTGAAATGAAGCGTTTCTCCGGAAGTCAGGGTATCACCGATCTTGAAATTGCCCGTATCCGGAATACCGACGATATCTCCGGGGAAAGCCTCGTCAACAATATTCTTTTTCTGGGCCATGAAGGCTGTTGGAGCCGCGAAACGCATCATCTTCTCATTGCGTACATGACGGTAGTTTACGTTGCGTTCGAACTTACCGGAGCAGACTTTCACGAAGGCGATGCAGCTGCGGTGGTTGGGATCCATGTTGGCATGAATCTTGAATACGAAACCGGTAAAGCCCTCTTCATCGGGTCTCACCTCCCGCTCCACGGCCTGAATCGGACGGGGTGCAGGAGCGATCTTCACGAAGCAGTCGAGAAGTTCCTTGACGCCGAAAGTGTTAAGGGCCGAGCCGAAGAATACGGGGGCCACATCTCCGGCGAGATACTCTTCGGCGTCAAACTCCGGATATACCCCTTCGATAAGCTCGAGATCCTCCCGGAGTTTTGCGGCATTGTCCTCGCCGACCAGCTCATCGACTCTCGGATCATTGACATCGGAAATCTCGATTCGCTCGCTGACGGTCTGCTTTGAAGGAGTGAAGAGGTCGAGCCCTTGCTCGTATATGTTATAGACACCCTTGAAACGGTCGCCCATGTTGATAGGCCAGGAGAGCGGACGGACGCCGATCTGCAGCTCCTTTTCCAACTCGTCGAGGATATCGAAGGGATCGCGTCCTTCACGGTCCATCTTGTTGACGAAAATGATCACCGGGGTCTTGCGCATGCGGCAGACCTCCATAAGGCGGCGTGTCTGTGTCTCGACGCCTTTCGCGGCATCGACCACGATTATCACCGAATCTACAGCCGTAAGGGTGCGGAAGGTATCTTCTGCGAAATCCTGGTGACCGGGAGTGTCGAGGATATTGATCTTATAGTCGCCATAATTAAATCCCATGACGGATGTAGCCACAGATATACCGCGTTGTTTCTCGATCTCCATCCAGTCGGAGGTCGCGGTCTTCTTTATCTTATTGCTCTTCACCGCGCCGGCTACGTGGATTGCGCCACCGAAAAGAAGGAGTTTCTCGGTAAGGGTAGTCTTGCCGGCATCGGGATGGGAGATTATGGCGAAAGTGCGTCGCCGCGCTATTTCTTTATTCAGCTCTTCAGACATATAGGTAATCAGCTCTTCTGAAATAAACATCAGGAAGGGCCGGAATCGCCCGGCCCTTGCGTATATGGAAAGGGGAAAGTTCTATATTTATTCCCCCATAAGGGATAGACACTTCTTCAAGGAGTCACGCCAATAGGGAATATTCACTCCGTAGGTGTTTTTGATCTTCATCTTGCTGAGCACCGAATAGAGCGGGCGCTTTGCGGGAGTGGGATATTGTGAAGTCGGAATCGGATTGACATTTGTTTTCTTGCCTGCGATCTCGAAGATAGCCTTTGTGAAATCAAACCATGAAGCCACTCCTTCGTTGGTGAAATGATAGATTCCGGGGAGCCATTTCTTATGGCGTATGATGTGATAGATTGCCTCGGCAAGGTCACCGGCGTATGTCGGCGATCCGATCTGGTCGGCCACCACATTTATGCTATCTCTCTCGTTGGAGAGCCGGAGCATTGTCTTGACGAAATTGGCTCCGAACTCGGAGTAAAGCCATGCGGTCCGGATAATAAGGGCGTCCTGACAGAAAGAAGTCAGGATTCCCTCGCCTTCGAGTTTGGTGCGTCCGTAGATACTTCTCGGATAGGGCTCGTCATTCTCCTCGTATGGACGGTACCCTTCACCATTGAATACATAGTCTGTGGAGATATGGATCACTTTCACACGGTTGCGTGACGCTGCCTGAGCGAGATTTCCTACAGCCACTGTATTGATGGCAGCCGCCTTCAGGTCGTCGGTTTCAGCGCGGTCAACGGCTGTATAAGCAGCGCAGTTGACGATAAAATCGAATTTATTCTCCCGGATGAAATGGTCCACCTCCTCACGGTCGGTGATGTCAAGCTCCTCGACATCAGTATAGACTACCTCAAGGTTCTTGTCTTTATCGAATACCTTCCGGATGCAGTTTCCAAGCTGGCCATGAGAGCCGGTTACGAGTATTTTCATTGTTATTGTCGTTTGAGTTTAATATGCTTAATGTGTGGCCGGGAATCAAAGCTGAACCTCGTCGTCATCGAAATTTAGCTCGTTGTTGTAGTCCTGCCTGTAATATTTAGCGAGGAGGGCGAGGAAGCGCGAGATTTGTTGGGAGGCCTCAAGGGTCTCTTTAGATATCTCCTTCCCCTGGAGACGGAGCATCAGGATTCCGTAGAGTGCGTCGAAACACGATTCAAGTTCATCCTTCTTGTTCTCGCCGGCTTTAGAGCGAATCTCCACGATATAGGGGAGTGTGTTGTAGAATTCGGCGGCGTAGCGGGCAAACTTCGGATTCTTCAGCAGACGGGCATGGAGATTGTTGAGGTCGATCAGCACGTTCTTATTGAGCTGGAGGTGTCCGGATTTCTCCACACCCTCGCGTCGCATCATGTCGATCAGCGATTCATACCAATCGCGCATCTCCTTCTTTTGCTCCGGGGTGAGTGAGGAGTGAGCGTCGATGATGTTCTTCTCTATAAGGTCGAGGTCAAGGCCATAAGCCCGGATGATATCCTCGATCTGCCACATATAAAGGAGATACTCGGCGATATTTTCTCTTTTCTTAGCTGAAGCTGTGATCATGGTTCTGACAGTTTATTTTACAAAATTACTAAAAATCTTTTGATAATCCGGCAAGGAGATCAATTAAATAACGAGGGATGGAGGAAAATGGGCCAAAAAAGAAGCGCCTCGGAAGGCGCTTCGGATTATAATCAGTAATTTCTATTGCTTAGCTATGTTGCGTGTCTTTCTGTAAGAATTTATCTATAATCCTTAAGGAGAGTCTGGAGACGTTTGCGTGCGAAGAATATACGGCTTTTTACAGTGCCGAGTGGGAGACCCATCTTATCGGCGATCTCGCTATATTTATATCCTGCTACGTACATTGTGAAGGGCTGCTTGTATTCGGGAGCGAATTCATTGATAGCCGCGGAGATTTCCTTGGCGGCGAAAGACCCTTCAGGAGTTGTTAATCCGGATTCCTGACAGAGGTTGAGGTGATAGAGATCCTCAGTGGAGTCGATCACTGTTGCGCTACGGACCTGACGACGGTAGTTGTTGATGAATATGTTCCTCATGATGGTGAAGACCCATCCCTTGAAGTTCACATTGTCAACATACTTTGTCTCGTTGTCCAACACCTTGAGTGTTGTATCCTGTACAAGATCCTGCGCTGCCTCCCGGTTTGTGGTGAGCTGATAGGCGAAGTTGAAAAGATTGCTCTGCAATCCTAATAACCTCTGTTTGAAAGTTGTGGATTCAGCCATGACAATGAGTTTTAAGTGGAACAATATTTATTTCAACAATCCGGTGAGAAAAACTACTTTCTGGAACATTAACGTCGCTTTCTCAACCGCTTTATGACATTATAACAATGAAACCGGAAAAGTTATCATGGTTTTGCGAAAATTTTTTAAATTTTTTGGTAAAAGGTATGATTAACGTTAATTTTGCAGTCAACTCCGGAGGCCGGGGCTTGTCAGAAAGCTTCCGGACGTCAAAAATCAAGCGTCTATGAGCGGAAAGATAAAGAAGATGAATTTCTGGGTGCGTCGCCGGTCGCATATCGCCTTGATCCTGATTCTGGGTCTTGTGGTGGTGATTCTCTTTTTCAACGAAGACACCAGCTATAAGCTTAATATGGAGTATCAGGCTCAGATCAACGCGCTTCAGCGCGAGATCAAGGAGTGTGAGGATTCGGCGGCATTCTATCGCGCGCGTCGTCAGGCATTGATGACCGGCACCGAGGAACTGGAGCACATCGCCCGTGAGGAATACCACATGCAGAAGGCTTCGGAGGATGTATATATCCTGACGGATTGAGTTGCTCCGGCTGTGAATATCCGTATTCGGATGCGGTGAGGAGAGGAGTCCTGAAGTGTAGGGGAAGGTTAGAAAAGAGAGAAAGAATCATTAATATATGACAAAGATAGAGAAACGCCGTAAGAAAATGGAGACTCTCTCGCTGATAGGGCTTGTATTGCTCTGCGCGGGTTTGGTGGCTCCGTTTGCCAATATCGGCAGCGAACTGCTTCAGACGGTGTTCAAATACGTATATTCTGCCGGGGCGCTTCTATATTGCTTCGCACGAATGGTCAACGTCAACGAGGAAGGCGACAGCCTTCGTCTTCGCCGTCTTCGCCGTCTCGAGATGTGGGCCGGCATAGCGTTTGTGGCCGGAGCCTTTTTCTGGTGGTATAATTCGCTGCGTTATCCGGGGATAGGCTTTTCCCTATCGGTAATGCGCGATACTATAATGTTCACGCTCGGCGGAGCTACCATTCAGATAATCGCATCGTGGATGATAGCGGCGAGGATGAAGAAGGAGAAATGACCAGGGTATTGACCATCGACATAGGTAATACGGCCGCGAAGGGTTCTGTATTTGAGCAGGACAGGCTTCTGATGACAATGATCTGCGACAACCATGATGCCGACAGCCTGATCCGCATGGCTGAGGAGTATGGCTGCGAGGGTGCTGTTTTCTGCAATGTTGCAGGCCGTGACCATGAGTTTGGGGAACGCCTGCGGAAATCGCTCGGGCGTCCCGTGCTTGAGCTTACATCGGAGACACCGCTTCCGATCGATGTGGAATATGCTACTCCGCAGACCTTAGGCGTTGACCGCATCGCTGCAGCTGCCGGGGCGGTATATAAATATGGAGGAAATGTTCTGGTGGTTGACGCCGGTACGGCCGTGACCCTTGACCTTGTAAGCGAGGGACGCTTCATGGGCGGGAACATTTCTCCGGGGTTGCGGCTCCGGTTTCGTTCGCTCAACCGTTTCACGGCACGTCTGCCCTTGGTCTGGCCCGACGGAGAGATGCCGGAACGCGGCCGCGACACAGAAACCGCCATACGCTGCGGCGTGGTAGGAGGGCTGGTAAGCGAGATCGCCGGGGAATATAATGAAACGAAGAAGAAATATCAGGATATACGGCTCATCATGACCGGCGGAGACGCCGACTTCCTGCTACCAATGCTCGCGGAACGCGGCGTGGAGGGAGAAATCGACCACGAACTTGTGGGACTGGGCCTGGTGACCATTTATTACTATAACCGACAATGAAGAGAATCAGACTAATACTGGCGGCCTTCGCCGCCGTGTTGCTCGCTTCGGCGCAGAATCAGACTTCCCCTTATTCGATGTATGGCTACGGAATCTTAGGCGACCGGGCTACCTCGATGCAGCGGCAGATGGGCAGCGTGGGCTACGCGATGAATTCGGGGCGACAGATCAACGTGATGAATCCCGCCTCCTACGCGGCCATCGACTCGCTCACCTTCCTTTTCGACCTCGGTGCCGACATTACTTTCCTGCGGAGCAGCGAGAACGGTCAGACAGAAAACACCGTAGGCGGCGGCGTGGATTACCTCACGATGCAGTTCCCGATCGGCCACCACATGGGAGGCTCGTTCGGTCTGCTTCCCTACAGCTCGGTAGGCTACGCCTTCGGTAACGAGATTGCTCACGGAACGATGTCGAATCAGGGTTCCGGGGGTATCAACCAGCTTTATCTCGGTTGGGCCGGAGAACTCAAGGGGGTGTCGCTGGGCTTCAATGTGAGCTATGATTTCGGCAACCTTGTCAACGACGTGTTCACAACAAGCCAAAGCGGCGCCCAGGCGAAGTATGAGCATGTGATGCAGATACGCGACTGGAACATCAATATCGGCGCTCAATATACCAGACGCTGGGATCGATTCCACAAACTGGTGGTCGGACTGACGTATTCCCCGAAAAAGACCATGCTCGGTAAGACCTGGGTGACGTCGCAGGAGATGGTGCAGGACCAGCTTCCCACCACTCTGGGTTACATGAATATGAAGAACAGGTATTACTCCCCCAACAGTGTGGGAGCCGGAGTAAGCTATACTTTCGAGAAATCCTATCGCCTGATGGTGGAGGCCGATCTTACATGGCAGCAATGGTCTAAGGCGGAATACTCGGCGATCTATGACGACCGCACGCTTGCCGGGCAGAATCCCTCGGGAATGAAAGATATCCTCGCTCCCGGAATGAAATTCTACGACCGCACCCGTTACGCAGCAGGCGCGGAGTTCACACCCGCTATCCGGGGTAACTACTGGCAGAGGATTAACTATCGTCTTGGCGCTTACTATGCCAATGACTATCTGAATATTAACGGTAACCGTCTTAAGGAGATGGCGGTGACTTGCGGTTTCGGACTGCCTACCTACGAGGGAAAGACCATGATCAACCTCGGCTTCGAATGGAAACGACGCCACGCCACACCTCAGCAGCTTGTAAGCGAGAACTACTTCAACATCACTCTTGGAATAAACTTCAACGAGGTATGGTTCTGGCAGCGTAAGATTCGATAAGACCTTTCGGGCTGTGTCCACCCCCGTGACCCCGGTTGAAAGGCCGCAGCGGGGCGACGTCAAGAATAAAAGAGTAGAGATGAGGAATTCAAGGATAATGATGTATCTTTTTCTTTTCCTCCTTCTGTGCGCCTCGGGTTGCAAGGAAGAGAGGAAGGTCGATGTAGCCGCCTCCCTGAATCCCGACCGGATGGCCACTATGACCACAAAGAACGTTTCGACGCTCATCAGCGACTCGGGTGTGGTACAATATAAGATTGTGGCACCCCTCTGGAAGGTTTATGACCAGGTGGATACCCCTTTTTGGATCTTCCCCCAAGGGCTTTTCCTTCAGAAATATGACCGTAGCTTCAAAGTCATTTCAACGGTGGCGGCTGATTCGGCCCGCTATTTCAAGGACCGTAAACTCTGGAAGCTCATGGGGCGTGTGGAGCTGACCAAGGCTCCCAAAGACTTGTTTCAGTCGGCCGAACTATATTGGGATCAGAGCAAGAACCGGATCTACAGCGATTCCTTCATACATATCGAGACCGCCACCCATGTGCTTGAGGGTATCGGATTCGTAAGCAATGACCGCCTTACGGAATACAGGGTGGTCAAACCGATGGGTATCTTCCCGGTAAATAAGGACAATATAAGGGAGGGTCCGCCGCCTTCCGCCACTTCCTCTTCCACCGTTCAGGACAATACGGAGGAGGGGAGGGTTACGGTGGAAGCCGTGGCGACCGATTCCATATAAAAATGAAACAAGGATGGATATAACACTTGCAGTCATAATAGCCGTAGCGGCAGTAATATTGTCAGGACTCTTTTCAGGCAGCGAGATAGCCTACGTGCAGTCGAGTAAAGTAAGGATGGAGATCGACGCTGCGCGCGGAGGATTGGTCGATCGAATCATCGGGCGTTTTTCTCGCCACGAGGATATGTTTATCTCCACTCTTCTGGTAGGAAACAATGTGGTGCTCGTCATCTATGGTATAGCTTTCTCGGCGATATTCAATAAATATTTCGCCAGCTGGTTCGGCGACCGCGAGGCTCTCATGCTTATCTCCAACACAGTGCTTTCGACAGGGATCATCCTGATAGGAGGGGAGTTCATGCCAAAAAGCACTTTCCGTATCAATCCCAACTTCATGATCAGGCTTGTGGCCCTTCCCCTCTATCTGATCTACCTCTGCCTCTATCCGGTATCATGGTTTGTATCGGCACTCTCCTCCGGCCTGATGAAGCTCTTCGGACTGGGAACAGCCAAAGACGGCGCCGCGCGGCTTACGATGGAGGAGCTTGACGACTATATCCAGCAGTCGATTACCGAGAGCGGCGACAAGAAGGCGGTGGAGAACGAAGTCAAAATCTTCCGTCGCGCCATCGACTTCAAGGATACGCCCATCTCGAAGTGCATGACGCCGCGCAACGAGATCACCGCCGTCCCGATCGAGAGGACGACCCGCGAACAGCTCCTTAAGGTCTTTATCGCGACGGGTCTGTCAAAAGTAGTGGTATATAAGGAGGATATAGATGATGTGGAAGGATATATTCATGTCTCGGAACTCTTCAACACAACCACCGACTGGCGTGGACGCATCAAGCCCGTGATCTTCACCCCTGAGTCGATGCTCGCCAACAAAATGATGTCGCGGATGCTGACTGAGAAGAGAAGTCTGGTGATAGTGATCGATGAATTCGGCGGCACTGCCGGCCTCGTCACGCTTGAAGACCTTGTGGAAGAGATATTCGGGGAGATAGAGGATGAGCATGACAAGAAACGTGTGATGGGACGCGAGCTACCCGATGGTAGCTTTGAGTTCCCGGGTCGCATAGAGATCACCACCCTCAACGAAGATTTCGGCTTCGATATAAAGGAGAGCGAGGAATACCATACCCTCGCCGGCTACATCATCGAAAACCTGCAGGCCCTTCCCAAGCAAGGGGATTCCTTCGAGTTGAACGGACTGCGGTTCATCATCCTCCGGATGTCAACCACCCGAATTGAGGAGGTGAGGATAATGAAGAATGAGCAAACCGGGGATGTGTAAGCGTCCGGTCACATGATCAGCATAAA
>JAIDPP010000105.1 GCA_029062725.1 Muribaculaceae bacterium
GTCCTTTAATCAAATTATGTTACGTTTTTTCCCGTTTATTCTTTTTCCTTAACAGGGTGAGTAATCACAGTTTAGAGATGGCGGCGTTTACGTCGGCGTTCTCAGGGTCAAGCTCAAGATACTTGTTGTAATAGTTCTTGGCTTTGTCGTTCTGCTTGAGACCGGAGAAATAATCGCCGAGCATCTTATAGATGAGTTTCGCGTTAGCCTCCTGACCTTGCACTCCGGAAGCATCAAGCATCTTTGCTGCCTGCTCGTAAAGCTCATATCCCTTGGTGGTGTTCCCAGAAAGAGAGGTAAGGGTACCCATCAGGTAAACGGGTTCATAGGATTCGGGATCAACTTTTGAGGCCTTTTCTGCAAGTTCGATTCCTTCTGCGAACAGCTTGTCGGCGCCCTCCTTATTGTTGGCCTGAACCTCCTTGAATCCGGCACCCATCTTAGTCTTGGCTCCGGTGAGGAATGTCTGGAACTGCTGGGTGATAAGCTGAGGACGGAACTTTTCGAGGTTGGGGTTGTCGATACCTTCCTGAAGGATAGCGGCCGCATCGTCATATCGCCCGTTGGAATTAAGCTGCGACTGGATGAAGAAGTAGTCGATGAAGGAGAGGGGTTTCTTCTTGGGGTCGGTCTTATGGCTTGCATAAAGGGCCTCCGCCATCGGGAGCACCTGGTCGTGAAGATCGGGGATATTCACGGCGTTGATAAACTGATAACGCTGCGCGTCAAAGTTAGAGGGATCCTCCTTAAGAAGGGCTGTAGCGTAGTCGTAACCTTTCTTATACTGCTTATCGTAGTAGAGAAGGAAGGCATACTTACTTTCATCGCTTTTGAAGTGAGCAGGGTTGTTGACATACTTACCATACTCGATAGCGGCGTTTTTATAGTCACCCTGCTCCTCGTAAGTTTCAGCAAGCTCGTGCTGGCCAAGTGCTGAAGTCGGGTTGTTCTGGAGAAGCTCCTTCAGGCTATTGATAGCCAGAGAGGGATTCACTTTATGATAGAGTTCCGCGTTCTTCACGTATGCCACAGCCGATTTGGGGTCGTAACCCTTCGCCATGTCATATTTACCTGCAGCGCCGCCGATGTTCTTATTGTCTCTCTCCACATCTCCGAGGAAGATATAGATGTCGGGATTCTGCATGTTCTGCTTCTGGGCTTTCTCAACCAGTTTTTGAATTTTGGCATCGTAAACGACCGGGTCAACATCATAGTAAGCGCGGGCTATCGCGATTGCTACGGCCGGATTTTTCTTTGCGAATTTCTCAGCAAGCTTGAACTGTGCCTCCGCGCCCTTCACATCTCCTTGCATGAGGAGCAGCTTGCCGAGACCTACGTAGTTGAGAGAGTTCTCAGGGTTGGCGGCCACACCTGCCTCGAAATGCTGACGCGCCTTCGCGTTGTCTTTTCCAAGGATCCAGTAGGAACCAAGATAATAGTTGCTTACCGCCTTATCTGTGGAGGGATTTGAGAGGGAACGTTCAAGAAGGTTGAAGGCGTTGTTGTATTGTCCTGCCTTGAAATACTCTTCGCCATCGACATGAGTCTGGGCGAAGCCCGCTACTGCAAAACCTGCCATGCAGAGCGAAATAAGTGACTTGAGTTTCATCGTTATTTAGTGTTTTGAGTTTTACATTCAGTATTTCTCTCTTTCCGGACTGATTATGCGCCGGATTTAGAAAAATTGCACCTAAAAGGAGCAAGCTTCGCCTACTCCTCTAAGATGCAAATATAATAATATTTTTCGATGTGTGGAAATAAAAGCGTGCAATTAAATTTTTTTCACTAAACAAGCCTTAATCCACAGCCTTTCCATCATTTGTTGCTGACAAGTTCCACTACTCTTGGATTAGTATGATAGGGGAGAATGCCGGTCTTCATGATGATTTTTTGTCCTGCGAATCCGGTTACGAAAGTGTAGAAACTGTTGAGCACTGTCGATTTTGAAGCCGTCGAGATCATATACACCTTACGGAAAAGAGGATACTGTCCGGAATGTATATATACCTGATATGGCGCGTAGGCTTTGGGGTCGAAGTCGTTTTTCTCAGTCGGATTGCTTATTTTAACGATATTCACTTCCGTAGTCATGGATGGAACGATAGTGTCGGTCTCGTTCTTGTAATCCTCCACTCTCTTGTCGATGGGGATATCCTTAGCCTTTTCAAGATCGTCGCCAAGCCAACTTACGCTTATGATACCCAGGGCATCTTTATCCTTCTTGACAACATCGAACACCTGAGCGTTATTCTGCTGGGCGAATGCGTTCGGATTATCGGAAATCTTCTTTCCGTCTTTCAAGAATTTATCCTTGAGGAAGGATACGGTTGATGATCCGGCGTTGTCGAAGACGAGCTTGATTGAGGTTGTGTCGTTACCTGCAAGCTGTGTCCATTTTGTGACTTCTCCGTTGAGAATCTTTCCGATTTCTTCCATAGACAGGTCTTTTACGGAATTTTCCTTATTCGTGATAAGCGCTACTGCATCGACCGCGATACAATGAGTCTTGACGATCCGTTTGTTTTTATCCTTGATATACTGCTTCTGATCATCGGTAAGCTCCTGAGTGACGATAATTGCTTGTGTAGCATCTGCCATAAGGGTATCTATCGCATCCTGCTCGCTTACGAAAAAGGGGATGATAGAGGATTCAGGATAAGAAAATTCAAAAACAGAAATCTCTTCCTGTACCAGATTTCGGAATCCGTCGTCAACAAAAATAGTAGCGGTTCCTTTTGCATATTCGCCCCTCTTCACTTTTGTGCAGGAGGCGGCTCCAAGCAGCACGGCTGCCGAGAGTAGAAATGTAGTGAGTCGGTTGAGCTTCATAGTCATCAGGATTAAGTAAGACCTATTTTCAATTGGAGCCTACATAGAGGCGGTAGCCGCGGAATATTCCGTAGGCGATAAGAAGACCACCGACAATATAGCTCACCACAGGATTGATGATGTCAAACTGCTTGAAAATAAAGAGGAGGCCTACAGCAAGATAGACCAGAATCATTATAATTCCGAAAGCCATTCTTGCTCCTTTTGGAGCCTGAGGGCGATTGTTTTCATTACCATTCATAACGCATTGATTTTATAATTTCATTTGTTAATTTAACATTTATAAGTCTATTTTGGTTTGGCTGATAAAGAAATAAATGAAAGGAAAGTAAAAGAAGAGAGGACGCCTTAAAGGCGTCCTCTCCGGGGATATAGCATGTTTGAATTACTGCTGTGCGAGTTTGAAGGTCACAGGAAGGTTGAAGTAGCTTCGTACAGCCACACCGTTGTTTTTACCGGGCTGCCATTTGGGCATCTTCTTCACCACGCGGATAGCCTCTTTGTCGAGATCCTTATCCACTCCCTTGACTACAGTAACATTTCCGATAGACCCGTCGCGCTCAACGACGAACTTCACGATCACACGACCCTGAATATCGTTCTGAGCCGCTGCCTCGGGATAGCGGATATTGTTGCTGAGCCATTTCATAAGGGCACCCATACCGCCGGGGAATTCAGCCTGCTGCTCCACAGCTTCGAAGATCTTATTCTCTTCGTGCTTCTCCTCAACCACTGGTTTTGGCTCCTCGACCGGGGCAGTAACGACTGCCTCCTGGAAAGCCTTGGCATGGTCGGCGTCGTTGCTACCGGCCTGGGTTACAGCACCTGCGAACGCATCACTCTCCTTGATCTCATCTACATTCTTAACCTCATTGACCACTTTGTCAACGATATCGATCTGAGTCTGCTGGATAGTGTTAAGGACGTGCTCGGGAACTTCCTTAATCTCGGGTTCGGGTTCTTCGTAGCGTTCCTCGGCCTGTTCCTCTTCCTGCTGCTCCTCT
>JAIDPP010000106.1 GCA_029062725.1 Muribaculaceae bacterium
GGCTTGCCCAGGGCACGATCTACCCCGACGTAATCGAGAGCTGCTCGGTGAAGGGTCCTTCGGCCACTATAAAGAGTCATCATAATGTAGGAGGACTGCCGAAGGAGATGAACCTTAAGATAGTTGAGCCCCTTCGTCTTCTCTTCAAGGATGAGGTGCGTCGCGTGGGAAAGGCGATGGATATGGATCCGCGTCTTCTCGGCCGCCATCCTTTCCCCGGTCCCGGGCTGGGAATCCGTATCCTTGGCGAAGTGACTCCGGAGAAGGTACGTATCCTTCAGGAGGCTGACGCGATCTTCATCAACGGTCTGCGCGAGGCCGGTCTTTATGATCAGGTATGGCAAGCGGGGGTAATGCTCCTTCCGGTGCAGAGCGTGGGTGTGATGGGCGATGAGCGCACGTATGAAAGCTGTGTCGCGCTCCGGGCGGTAATCTCCACCGACGGCATGACCGCCGACTGGGTGCATCTTCCCTACGAGTTCCTTGCCAATACGAGCAACGAGATCATCAATAAGGTTCGTGGCATAAACCGCGTAGTCTATGATATCTCCTCAAAGCCACCGGCAACAATCGAGTGGGAGTAAAACACAATTCTACGCTTCTACGCTTGTAATAGAACACTAATATTCAGTTATTTATACTATAATAGTATAAATAACTGAATATTAACTTCTTAAAGCATGTCAGCGTACCCTAAATTGTTCCCCTTAGTTTTTACAAGTTTTCCAAAGTTTTATTAAGAATTATGGCTAAGAAGAACCAATCTAAAAGACTAACACAGCAACATAAAGACTCTCGCGGTGTTGTTGGGATATTTGGGAAAGAAGCAAAAATACACGACATAACAGTTAAACAAGTATCACATTTTGTTTTATCCCAACTGAAAACTGAGTTTCCAACGCTGACATTCAGATATCGAGACAGTATCCGTAAGGATGAAATTAATCGCGCACTTCAGAAAGTTGATAAAGAATTAGGCCAAACACTATTTGTTTCTAACTCAAGTATTATTCCTGACGGTGGTATAATTGAGGTTAGGGATGATTTCGATGAATGGCGTGTCATTTTAGTTTCGGAAGCTAAGCATCAAGGAAAAGATTTGGAGAACATAATGGCAGGAAAATTAGTTGGGAAAAATAATGACCAAGATTTAATGGCCGCCGGAAATGCGATAGAGAGATCTCATAAAAATATTGCTGAAATCGCCAACTTGATGTTAGGAGAATCTCATTTTCCTTATGTTCTTTTCCTTGAGGGCTCTAATTTTCTAACGGAAACCATTAATATCACCCGGCCTGACGGACGAGTGGTTGTTCTTGAATACAATTCTGGAATGCTTAATCGACTCGACCGTTTAACTGCTGCCAATTATGGATTGCCTATAAATACAAATTTATGTAAAAATAAATTTGTTCAACACAAGGACAAAACAATAATGCTTCAGGCCGCATCAATATATACACAAGGAACAGGAGGACGTTGGGGTGCGGAACAGATGTTTAATGTTATGTTTGAAATTGCTGAGACATCCCTACAAATCATATATAGTGATTTATTCCATCAAGTTCATCATAAATAAAATTTCTCATTTATGGCACGAAATGCATCTAACCGTACTTTGCATAAAGCAAAAAGCTCAAAAAGCGATGAGTTCTACACACTGTATGAGGATATTGAGCGTGAATTAACATATTATAAAAACTGTTTTTTAGACAAAATTGTCTATTGCAATTGCGACAATCCCAAAGAAAGTAATTTCTTTAAATACTTCTTCAAAAACTTTAGGATATTAGGTTTAAAAAAACTTATTGCCTCATACTATGTTCCCAACAGTAATAATATTTTTGATGAACACGAGTATGCACATGGAGGCTATATAGAATGTTATTTGGATGATATTGATACTGATATCGCTGATTTACCATGCAAATTGTTTAATGGAGATGGTGATTTTAGGAGTCAGGAGTGTATATCATTATTGAGGCAAGCAGATATTATTGTTACTAATCCTCCTTTTTCCCTCTTTAGAGAATTTATTTCACAAATTGTAAGATACAACAAGGATTTTCTTATAATTGGTAATATAAACGCCATCACATATCAAGAGGTTTTTAATCTGATTCAGACGAATCAAGCTTGGTTAGGTGTACACCTTGGAAGAGGTATCTCAGGTTTTAAGGTGCCGGATCATTATGAGATGTATGGAACAGAAACACATATATCAAGTAATGGAGATCGTATTATAGCTCCCAATAATTGTTTGTGGTTCACGAATTTGGACGTTAAAATACGACATGATATCTTGAAATTGACAAGGGTCTATAATGGCAATGAAGATTTATATCCAAAATTTGATAATTACAATGGTATAAATGTCAATAGAACTCAAGATATCCCCATGGATTATGAAGGAGTTATAGGGGTTCCCATTACCTTTTTACACAAATATAATCCATCACAATTTGAAATCATCCAGTTTAGAAAAGGGAATGATGGTAAAGACCTTTCCATTAACGGGAAATGCCCTTACTTCCGAATTTTGATAAAAAACAAACAACCGATTAAATCTCCTCGTGTAGATCCATCTTTGTTTCCCTGATTCTATAAGCGAAAAATACTTCTTAATGCCAAGTGATATGACAGCGGGAAGAAAAGTAAATACATTCAGTCAAAGTTGGTGTACACCTCCAAAGTATGTGAATGCAATAAAAGATTTCTGGGGAGGAGAAATACAACTTGACCCCTGCTCCAACGATTATTCAATGGTTGGGGCAACGATGGAATATAAACTTCCCGAAACGGATGGGTTACAGATGGAGTGGAGGTATCGCACTATCTACGTTAATCCCCCATACGGAGCAGACAGATTACGTGGTACGACAATAAAAAATTGGTTAGCGAAATGCACTTTCGCCCATGAGGAATACAACGCTGAAGTCATCGCTTTAATTCCGGCTGCAACCAATACTTCACATTGGAAGAAGTACGTTTTCGGAGCCGCAGATGCGATATGTTTTCTTGCTGATACGCGATTACGGTTTTACGTAAACGGATCGGAACATGAGAAAGGAGCCCCGATGGCTTGTTGCCTGATATATTGGGGTGATAAAATAAAAAACTTCATTGAACATTTTGATCAGTACGGGGCGGCTATCGATATTTCTGATTTAAAGAATAAGAAAATCTCACTAAATGACCGATCACTATTTGATGAAGAATTTTGTGGGGATTGATTCAGAAAATTGTAACTTTGCATAAGATTTCAATTGCTTATGGAACTTATAAAGCATGAGTGCGGAATCGCCATGATCCGCCTTCTTAAACCTCTCGCCTTCTATGAAGAGAAATATGGGTCCGCGATGTATGGTCTCAACAAACTCTACCTCCTGATGGAGAAAGAGCACAACCGTGGGCAGGAAGCCGCTGGAATAGGGTGTGTGAAGATCAATGCCGTTCCGGGGCAGGAATATATCTTCCGGGAGCGCGCCCAAGGAGCCGACGCCATCCAAAGGGTATTCGGAAAGGTCGGGGAGGAGATCGCCGCCGCGCGCGCTTCCGGATCCACGGACGATGACCTGCCGTTCATAGGGGAGGTCTATATGGGCCATCTGCGCTATAGCACCACAGGAAGGTCCGGGCTCCAGTATGTGCATCCCTTCATGCGCCGCAATAATTGGTCGGCTCGCAACATGCTGCTCTGCGGAAACTTCAATATGACCAATGTCGATGAAATTTTCGGACGCATTACGGCCGAAGGACAGCATCCGCGTCTCTATGCTGACACTTTCCTCCTCCTCGAGCAGCTCGGCCACGCCCTTGACCGCGAGAACGAGCGTCTTTTCGATATCCATAACGGCGCCGGACTCAAAGGTCTCGAGCGTTCGGAAGCTATCGCGCGCGACCTCAACGTCTCCAATATGCTTCACCGCTGCTCCCCGACATGGGACGGCGGCTACGTGATCTGCGGAATCGTGGGAAACGGCGATATGTGGGCAATGCGCGACCCCAAGGGTATTCGCCCGGCCTTCTATTACCGTGATGAGGAGATTGTGGTCGTAGCCAGTGAGAGACCCGTCATCCAGACAGCTTTCGATCTGCAGACTGAGGAGGTGAAG
>JAIDPP010000107.1 GCA_029062725.1 Muribaculaceae bacterium
CACAATGTAGTTTGTTATAGCAAACATCCGAACATCAATAAAAATACAACTATGCGACGAATTATATTCTATCTCATGTCCTTATGGTTGACCTGCTTTTCTGCGGGAGCCAAAGATTTTACTTATACTTATTTGGGTCAAACCATCGAGTATACTGTCTTAGACGAGGAGAATAAAACATGTGGAACAAAATCAGAAGAACTTGGTAACTATCCAAAGCCTATCAAGGGATCTCTCATTCTACCTGAGAAAGTATATGATGGAGATGCGGAATACACTCTTGTTAGCATCGGAGAAAATTGTTTTGAGTTTTGCACTGAACTGATGGCAGTTCAAATTCCCGGGACTGTGTTAAGTATAGGTGATGAGGCTTTTGATAGTTGCCGTGAACTGAAGACCTTGGTTATTTCGGATAGTGAAGAGGTCATTAACATTGGACGGAATGCTTTTTATGGGGTGGAGCTAAGTGAAATATACTTGGGCAGACCCTGGAAAAACAATAGTACGCATCCTTTTTATAAATATATGACCTCATACTCTATCACCTTAGGCAATTCGATAACGAGAATCGAACCTTCTCTTTTTGATAGATGTCCGGGTCTTATTAATATAGAATTGCCAGCTTCGCTTAAGGAGATTGGCGCTAATGCTTTTTTCATGTGTACAGGTCTGACATCCATTGATATTCCAAGCTCGGTAGAAACTATTAGGGATTCTGCTTTCAAGGATTGTACCGACCTTACATCTGTAAATTTAGGATACTCACTAATAAAGATAGGCTGGGAGGCTTTTTCCGGTTGTACCGGTCTTACATCAATTGAGATTCCTAACTCGGTGACATATTTAGGGAGACAGGCTTTTAAAAATTGCTCCGGTCTAACATCTGTTGCTCTTGGAAATTCCATAACAGAGATTGGGGATGAAACTTTTGTCAATTGTACCAGTCTTAGATCTATAAAGATTCCAGACTCGGTGACAAGTATAGGTGAGCAAGTTTTTGCATATTGCAAAGGTCTTACTTCCATTAATATTCCCGGAGAGGTGACAGCCATCGGAACAAATGCTTTCCTGGATTGTACCGGCCTAACAAGAGCTGAATTTACAAGTATTGAATCCCTATGTAAAATTGATTTCAATTATGCCGGATCGAATCCTCTTAGTTATGCTCATAATCTTTGGATCAACGGTGAGGAGATAGAGATTTTAAATATTCCCTCGTCTGTTTCGATTATCAAACCCTATACTTTTTATGGATGTAGTGGACTACGTTCGGTAACAATTCCTGAGACGGTTAGAAATATAGACAAGTTTTCTTTCTACGGATGTAGTGGCATTACCTTACTCTATCTTCCTCCTTCTTTTTCTGAAATTGGCACAAAGGCATTTGGTGATTGTGATGGATTAGAGAACGTTTATTATCCGGTAAAGGGTCTTGTTAATACTACTGACTCTGAGGTTTTCTCAAACATTGCTTATCGGAATTCTGTACTTTGGGTGCCTGAAAAATTCCTGGATGTATGTAAGCGTATTGAACCGTGGCGTAATTTCTATGACATAAGACAGTATGATTTCGACGCAGGTATAGATAATTTGATTGAAGAGTTCGATGAGGAAGCTGAATACGAAGTGTATGATCTCAATGGAGTTAAAATCGGAGATTCAACTTCTCATCTTGGAAGGGGAGTTTATATTCTTCGCCAGGGGAATAAAGCCAAAAAAGTAGTATTGTAGAGCGGGATTTTTTCGTTATAATGACATGCTTTTGCACCATACTGATAAGACCTTTTTCCACTGGAAAAAGGTCTTATCAGTATGGTGATTACTTCGTAATAGAACAATAGTCTCCCGAAAGTTTCGAAACTTTCGGGAGACTCCTTATTGTTTGATTTTGGATAATTTACTCTACCGGAGCGAGACGAACAGTGAAGTGACGCATGAGTTCAGCCTCCCAGATAATCTTCACACCATGCTTGATTTCATTGCGGCGGTCGAAGACGTTCTTGAGGGCCACTGCGATAACCTTCATGTGGTTGTCGGTATATGTGCGGCGCGGAATGGCGAGACGAACGAAGTCAAGACCTCCGAAGCGGTTCTCACGGGTGACAGGATCGCGGTCGGCGAGAATGTAACCGATCTCGCAGCCACGGATTCCGGCTTCCTTATAAAGCTCGATTGTGAGTGTCTGAGCGGGGAATTCCTCTTTGGGAACCTGGGTGAGGATGAGCGATGCATCCACGAAAATGGCATGGCCGCCGGCGGGGCGCTGGTAGGGGATACCATACTCGTCGAGAAGCGACGCGAGATATTCCACCTGATGGATGCGTGTGCGGAGCATGTCAAATTCCGTGTTCTCGTCAAGACCGACAGCAAGCGCAGCCATGTCGCGACCGTTCATACCGCCGTATGTGAGGTAGCCCTCGAAGGGAATAACGAAGGCTTTCGCAGCCTCATACCAGTCTTCCCAGCGGGTAGCGATAAAACCTCCCATGTTGACAAGACCATCTTTTTTCGCCGACATAGTCATAGCATCGGCGTAGGAGAACATCTCGCGGCAGATCTCCTTGATAGTGCGGTCGGCATAACCCTCTTCACGAGTCTTGATAAAATATGCGTTCTCCGCGAAACGGGCAGAGTCGAAAATCACGCGCTTGCCATATTTATCGGCAATCTTTCTCACTTCGCGGAGGTTGGCCATAGAAACGGGCTGACCACCGGCTGTGTTGTTGGTGATAGTCACGATGATGAAGGGCACTTTGTCGGCATGCTCCTCAAGCACCTTCTCAAGTTTCTTGGGATCCACGTTACCTTTGAAAGGAGCCTCAAGCTGAGTATCTTTGGCTTCATCTACAGTGCAGTCAACAGCGGTGGCCTTGCGGAATTCGATATGTCCTTTGGTAGTGTCGAAATGGGAGTTTCCGGGTACATAATCGCCTTCCTTAACGAGAGCGGAGAAAAGAACGTTTTCAGCCGCACGACCCTGATGAGTAGGAATTACATGATCAAAACCGGTGATGCGGGTAACAGTGTCTTTAAGCTCGAAGAAGGAGCGTGCTCCTGCGTAAGACTCGTCGCCCATCATAAGGGCTGCCCACTGGCGGTCGCTCATGGCGCCTGTGCCGGAATCAGTCAGAAGGTCGATATAGACCTGATCAGCTTTAAGCTGGAAAACATTATAATAGGCTTTCTTAAGCCATTCCTCTCTCTCCTCGCGCGTTCTGGTGCGCAGGGGTTCAACCATCTTGATTTTCCAAGATTCTGCAAATGGTAGTTCCATGATATATAATTTAAGTAGCAATTGAAACCTAAGCGATATAAGCGGCCTTGAAATCCTTGACGACTATGAGTGACGCGTTCACAGGCAGCCTATATTTTTTGCAAATATAAGAATTAACTCTCTGTTTTCAAAAAAAATTCGTAATTTTGCATATAAAAGTAGATA
>JAIDPP010000108.1 GCA_029062725.1 Muribaculaceae bacterium
GGATATGACTGATGTCGCCGGAGCCATGCTGAAAGGCATCAACGAAGGCAGAAGGCCACATTCCGGTTCTTCCAACACCAGAGGCATGATCTGGGACATACGACTCACTTCGTCTGACGAGCCTCTTTCCGCCGACGGGCAGCCCGCAAATTTCGAGAGAGACCCCAACAGTCCGCAATATCTCGTGCTTGCATATCCCAGAGATGAGATCAACGGCAATCTTCTGCTTTATGATGTGGCGCGGTTCAACTTCTCCTCTTTTGTGGTGCGCGATTTCGATCTTGAACCGATGAGTTTCGGAAATGTGGGTCTATTGATCGTGAAAGGTTTTGACAATCTGAAGCAACTGGAACATTACCGCTCGGTGATGGAAAAGTCACCGTTCAGTATTCCGGAGGGTGTACGGCCCGTGATGATAAGCAAGGCTAATTTCGAACTTCTTTTGCGCGAGGGACGTTCTTTTGAAGAATACTTCCGCTTCGAGGAGGAGGATAGATATGAAGCCGTGGAAGAATCCGTATTGGAAGAATCCCCGGCAGATGACGCTCCCCCGACCGAGTCCTCAACGCAGCCACAGAGCGAGGAAGAGACCACGCCGAGCGACGAACCGACGCCTCAGAGCGAGGAAGAGGCCACGCCGAGCAGTGAACCGGCGTCTCAGAGGGAGGAACCGATCCTTCAGAGCGAGGAAGAGGAATAATATTAAGGTAAACTTGAAAGATATGCTATGGATAGAATACTCTGGGCAGACGATGAGATAGATCTACTCAAGCCGCACATACTTTTTCTGAAAGCCAAAGGCTATGACGTGACTACCGTCTCCAACGGGCGCGATGCTCTCGATGCGCTTGAGAAGGAACCTTACTCCCTGATCCTGCTTGATGAAAACATGCCGGGTCTCTCAGGGTTGGAGACTCTTTCTATGATCAATGCCTCGCATCCTGACGTCCCGGTGATTATGATCACCAAGTCGGAAGAGGAGAACATCATGGATCAGGCTATCGGAAACCAGATCGCGGATTACCTCATCAAGCCTGTGAATCCAAACCAAATCCTGCTTTCGATAAAGAAGAATCTGCATAGTCGGGAAATCGTGGCCGAACAGGCTACTTCCGACTATCAGCAGGAATTTCAACGTCTTGCCTCGCAGATCAACACGGCTTACTCCCTTTCTGACTGGATGGATGTATATCGCCAGCTGGTGAGATGGGAGCTGAAACTTGCCGACACCGATACCTCTATGGGAGAGTTGCTTCTGATGCAGAAGCGCGACGCCAACAGCAATTTCTGTAAGTTCGTGAAGCGCAATTATGAAGACTGGCTTGCTGGCACCGAGCGTCCTCTGATGAGCCATGAAATCTTCAAGCTAAGGGTATTTCCGCTGCTCGACCGCGGGGATAAGGTGTGTTTCTTCCTCGTGGATAATTTCCGGCTCGATCAATGGAAGGTGGTGCAGCCGTTGCTGTCGGAATATTTCAATGTCTCGGAAGAACTTTATACCACTATTCTCCCGACTTCAACCCAGTATGCCCGAAACGCGATTTTCGCGGGTCTGATGCCATACGATATAAAGAAGATGTTTCCATCGCTATGGGTGGAAGAGGATGAGGACGAGGGTCTGAACATACATGAATCGGAACTTATCAGGACTCAGCTTGAGCGTTTCCGACGCAAGGAAAAATTTTCCTATACCAAGCTGAATGACTCGTCGGCGGGAGAGAAATTCATCCGCGCGTTAGGGGCGTCGAAGGATATAGACCTGAATGTAGTGGTTTTAAATTTCATTGACATGCTCTCTCATGCCAGAACGGAATCGAAGATGATACGTGAGCTTGCCAACAGCGATGCTGCCTACCGTTCGCTAACGGAGTCATGGTTTCGTCACTCCTCCACGGTAGATATCTTCCGCCGGCTGGCTGAATTGGGATATAAGGTTATTCTCACCACTGACCACGGCACTATCCGTGTCGATAATCCCATAAAGGTCGTGGGCGACCGCAACACCAATACCAACCTGCGTTATAAAGTAGGAAAAAATCTGTCATATAATCCAAAGCAGGTATATGAGATGCACGATCCGAAGAAATTCGGACTGCCGGCTCCGAATCTTTCAAGCACATTCATTTTTGCCTGCAATGAGGATTTCTTCTCTTACCCCAACAACTATAACTATTACGTACAGTATTACACCGGCACATTCCAGCATGGAGGTATCTCCCTTCAGGAGATGTTGGTTCCGTTGGTTACAATGACTCCTAAATGACGATAACTTAGAATGACATATCATCAATAAACAAGGGCGGCCTCACGGTCGCCCTTGCCGTATCAATCTCTCTCCGTGAGATTGTGTTGGTTAAACATCGTT
>JAIDPP010000109.1 GCA_029062725.1 Muribaculaceae bacterium
TTTGAGAACAGTGCGTCCCTTTCTTACTAATTGCTGAATAGTTGGCATTCTTTGTCTCTTTTTTTATTTATTGGTTATTGCTTCTGGCTATTTCATACGAATTTAACGTCTCTCCACCATCATACCAAAACGCACGCTAAGCAATTTACAATCAACTGCTTAGCTTGCATTTCAGGCGGGTTTACGCCTTAATTCGGTGCAAAGATACTAATATTTAACGGATTACACAAATATTTCCGTAAAATTTTATTTTTTTATTAGATATTTTTCTGTTTAATAACATATCACGGTTTTCTTCACAGCATCTTTTTACTTCCCTTCCCGCGTCCGATTATGCCTTTCCCTTGAATTTCGAGGCATTTTCGTAGATATATTCGCAGATATGACGGTCGGTATCGTCCAGATCGAGCCCACGGCGCGACATCACGCGCGTGGCCGTGGTCATGAATTTGTCGATGCTTACACTCGAGAAGCCCCCCTCCGGCGACCCCTCGCTGAAACTCGGGATAAATACGCGCGGGAAACCGGCTCCATGAAGGTTGACACCCACTCCGACGACCGTTGCGGTATTGAACATGCAGTTTATGCCGGCCTTTGAATGGTCGCCCATGATGAGTCCGCAAAATTGCAGATCTGTCTTCATGAATCGTTGCTGACGATAATTCCAGATGCGTATCTTTGCATAGTCGTTCTTGAGATTTGAAGCATTCGTGCCCGCTCCGATATTGCACCACTCTCCTATCACCGCGTTACCGAGATAACCATCATGAGCTTTGTTACTGTATCCGAACACCACGACATTATCGATCTCTCCGCCGAGTTTGCAGAAAGGTCCGACACTTGTGCCTCCATATACCTTAGCTCCCATCTTGAATTTTGATTTGCGTCCCAAAGCAATAGGGCCGCGCAGCACGCACCCCTCCATCACCTCAGCATCTCTTCCTATATATATAGCACCGTTCTTCACATTCAGGATCGCACCCTCGACCTGAGCCCCTTCCTCTATAAAAATCGAGGGGAGACCGGACGGAGTATGTGCAGGTCCGATCAGAGTGCAGGAATCGGGAAGCTGACAGGAAGACCTCCCTTTCACAATCCGGGCATAGTCGGCATTCAGGGCATCGGCATTCTTGAGAAAAATATCATATACATATTTCAGGGTGCCTAATTCCGGTTTTACAATCCGGCAGTCACTCAATACTTCCGGATTCGCTTCGGACAAGCTCTCGAAAACGTTCTCCCTGCCACGGAAAGCAATCACATGTTCACCATCACTTATCGACTCTCCTACAGCAAGGGAAGCCACGGCCTCGGCGAGGGCTTCATCCGGAATAACGCTTCCAACGATGAAAAGAGCATCCTCTCCTTTCAAATCAACCTGCGGATATTTCTCCTGAAGATAACCAACAGTTCGGTAGGAATAATGACCGGGGAGCAAAGCCTCCCATTTTTCCTTAATCGTCGTGATGCCAACACGGAAATCCGCTACCGGACGCGTATAAGCCAACGGCAGAAGATTTTCATGACTTTCAGGCGTGTCGTAGAGTACGACATTTCTTTTATGCTCCATTTAATTCACACAAATTGGGATTCTGTGCAAAAATAACAAGAAAACGAAAATTATGCAAATCTATTTTAATTTCAAACGATAAAAAACAACGACGCCATGAAATTTCACAATCTCACGGCGCCATGTGATTTTTTTGACTCGCCTACTTTCACAAGCAAACGGCAATCCTACTAAACCACTAACTTACAAATTTTATATCACTA
>JAIDPP010000011.1 GCA_029062725.1 Muribaculaceae bacterium
ATCCAAGACCGGGGTTGAGGCATAAGGTTTTCGTGAAACCGAACGCGAAAAACGCTAAATAAAGCTGCACGAAATAGCATCCCCAGGTGCCGAAGGTAAGCAAAATAAATTTCCATTTCCCTTTCATCACCCCTATCGAGGCAAATCCTCTCCAAAGATTACCGATCCATGAACGTATTCGCCGGATGAGGCTCAGCTCATTCCCGAACCTGAAAAGACACCATATCCCGGCAGCAAATACCGCCACACATCCCCAGAATAAAGGGGAGGAAACAAGTCCGACCAATCCGCGCCCGATGGAATATTTCAACATAAACGCCTCTATCGCCGGACGCGCTATCACGAAAGCAACAAATGTAAGCAGCAGGACAGCGACAGAATCGCATAACCTGTCGGCTACCATCGATCCCACTACCTTCGTGAAAGGCGCCTGCTCCCTCCGGGCCACATACGAACACCTCCATACTTCCCCGAGTCTGGGGAAAAGAAGGTTAAGGGCATAGCATCCGAATATCGAACAACTCAACGGCAGCAATCCCGCTTCTATCCCCAGTCCCCGCAGCTGGATCTGCCAGCGCGCCGCCCTGACCACATGCGACACCACGCTCAGAAGCATCGCCGCAAGTATCCACCAGTAATCGACGCCGTGGCTAAGTATGCGCCACATCTCCCGGAAATCCACTTTCCGGAACATATAGCCGACAAGAAGAACCGTCATCGCCAAAGGCAGACCCCATCTAAGCATGAGATCCAGCGTCAGCCGTGCAGGATTTTTCTTGTCGTGTCCTGCGATCTCCTCTTTATCCTCATTCATCCCTATCCAAGTATAAATTCCACCTCCTTAAAGGCATAACTCCTTATCTTATCAGAATCGCGCTCCCTGACGGCGAGATGGCCGGTAGGCGCCACGCCTTCGATTCTTCCTGTGAAGAAACGTCCTTCCTCCACATCCCTGAACGGATACCAGCCGCCGTCGCCGCGCCATAATCCCGACATGAAGTCTTCGTGAAGCACCCTACGTCCATTCTCCGAGGTAGCATCATCCAGACGCACACTGATATATTCCGATATCTCATCCGCCTCCGTTTCAAGATCATATCTCTTTCCCGAGATATTAGTCATGGACACCGGATTGGGGGCGTCGCTGACGAATACGCTCTGGTTTACATTCACCCCGACTCCTATTATACTCCGGTCGATCCGGCAGCCGAGAATGGAATGTTCTATAAGTATGCCGCATATCTTCCGGTCGCCCGCATAGATATCATTCGGCCATTTCACCCTCGCCTCTATACCGCGGCTTCCGAGATAATCCTTCACACCAAGCGCGACGGCCTCACTGATCGCAAACTGTTCGGCCGGACTCACACCTTCGGGTCTCCAGACAATCGAGAACGTAAGATTCTTCCCGGCCTCAGCTTCCCATGAATTGCCGCGCTGGCCGCGCCCTGCCGTCTGAGCTTCTGTCATAACGAATACGGGCATATCAACGTCACGTATATGCTCGCGGCACCACGTATTCGTAGAAGAAGTCTCCTTGAGTTTAACCAACGCCATCTTCATCTTCCCGATAGAATTACATGGTCAAATATCAGCTTTTATCACTCGCGTTCCGTCGTCCTTGACATCGATATGAACATCCAGAGTGTCCTCCGGCAGAAAATCCTCCACATTCTCAGGCCATTCCATCAGGCAGAGAGCCCCGGAATCGAAATAGTCGTCAAGCCCGAGGTCGAGCGCCTCCTCCGGAGTCTCGATACGGTAGAAATCGAAATGGAATATCCGATCGGCAGACTGTCCCGAGGAAGCCGCCGGACGGTATTCGTTGACTATGCTGAAAGTCGGACTCGTCACTTCATCCTCCATCCCCGCACACTTGCAGAGGGCCGAAATGAATGTGGTCTTACCGGCTCCCATCCCGCCGTGGAACGCAATATGACGGCGGTCACCGATGCGTGAAAGGAACTCGGCGGCGCCCTCCCCGATTTTATCTATGTTTTCTATC
>JAIDPP010000110.1 GCA_029062725.1 Muribaculaceae bacterium
GATTGAGGGAAACCAATTCGGAACAGGACTCCGGATTTTCGGAGAGGAACGTGCTTAAGGAGGAATCAAGGTTATCCTCAATCTCGTTTCCACTAAGATCCAGTTTCACAAGGTTTCGGAACCTGAAGGCCGACAGGGGAAGTTTCCCTTTCAGCCCGGCATTGGAGAGATTGATCCATGCCACATGTTTTCCCGTAACTGTCACTCCCTCGAATGAATCCACGGCATCCATCTCGGCATCTGTGTTCCAGTCACCTTGCCAATTCATAGCTAAGAGTTCTTTCTTAAGCCTCTTGAGGTTCTCCCAGTCGGCATCGTCAAGACGCACCGTAAACGGGGTTATAAAAAGAAAATCTTTCCATACATCCGCTGTCCGGTAAGCCTCGACGGATTCCTCCGGAACTTTGACTACTACGGAGGATTTATCCACTCCGGAGAATCCTGACGAATAGTCAAACGTCGGGGGCTCAACGGCCTTTACCGTGAGGTTTTCAAGTTGCTCACATTTCTCGAATGACTCATAACCTATTGTAAGCAGGCTTGAGGGTAAGTTTACTTTCTTAAGGGAGGTACAGCGGGAAAATAGATTGTCCTCCAGTCTTTTTATACCTTCCGGTACCAAGATCTCTTCAATAGAGCTGCATCCGTAAAAAGCACTGGATCCTATTATGGTGACACTCTCGGGAATATCAATGGATTCTAAAGAATTGCAGCCGGAGAATGAGGAAATACCTATGGAAGTCACTCTCCGAGGAATGGTAACATCTGTCAAAGCCCAGCAATTTGCGAAGATACCGTCAGGAAGCCTCTCTATAGATGAAGGCAGCATAACCTCTCTCAAATTTTCACATCTCCAGAATAATCTGTTACCCAATATTTTCACTGTCTCGGGGATAGCGATGTATTCCAATGAGTTACATCCTTCAAAAACTCCTCTCTCACTATACATATTCCATTGGTCATAATATCCTGTCTTGGGATCTTCTCCAAGTTGAATCAGGGAGGGAGGAAGCTTGACCGATTTTAAAGACTGACAATTAAAGAATGCGCCACTCCCGATTCTTTCAACATATCCCGGAAACTCAATACCGGATAAACTACCACATTCGGAGAACGCATCATCACCGACTATTTTTAATTTATCGGGGAAATAGATATCGTGTAGATTGCTACAACCACGAAAGGCACTTTTACCAATTTCTTCAATTTGAGTTTCATCCAGACGCAACACCGGCCTTAACGCAGTTCGGTAGAAGGACGCGGCACCGATTGATTTAAGAGTCCACGGGAATTGGAAATCTGATAACTCACCGCAATTCCTGAAAACACCTCGGCCTATAGACTCCAGCATAGGATCACATGGTTCATAAAACCAAGGGAAGATAACCTCTCTCAAGGCATGGCATCCGGAGAAAGTCTCATCTTTCAAGTCCCTTATACCTGCCGAAATCCTTACCGTCTCCAGATTATGACACTCGCTGAAAGCACCAATACCGATATCCTCTATCGAATCGGGGAAATATAGGGAAGTAAGGTTCTCGCACCCATAGAACATATAATGGTCGATACTCTTGACCTTCTCTCCAATCTCTAATTCCCGCAGATGGGTATTGTCGGAAAATAAGGAGTATTGGCGTGGTGGTAGCCTGTCCGGATTCTCCAGATCCTCTTTGAAGTAATGATCTAAGTTTTCTTTTAAATACTCAATTTCTCGCTCTTCGTAATTTGTTTCTTCTTCACTTCTTCTATTTTTTAAAGTTCTTCCCAGGTATAATTTCTCAATTGGACAGTTGACAAACGTACCTTCCATGACCTCCTCTACCCCATTCCAAACTGGATAGTTCTCCTGATATAGTAATGCATCCTCACCATCCTCAATGATAACTTCCCGAAGGCTTGTGCAGTCGGCAAATACGTCTTCGTAAAGATTGGTTACGCTCGCGGGAATCACCACCGAAGTCAGTCCGGTACAGCCTCGGAAGAGAGCGGCACGCAGTGTAGTGACAGCGGAAGGGTCCGGTGACCACCCATCCTTATTCCCATATTTATTTTCATCCTCTTCCCGATGTTCCCAAGCCTCATAATCACTAATATATGAATTGAGTTTTAAATCCACAGTCTCAAGTGTAGGGAGATTGGAGAAAGCAGAATTTATGGAGAAGGCAGGATTAAAATCCCATGAACCGGAATAAATATTCCGACCTGTATATAAGGTTTTCAAAGGTGTATGAAAAAAAATACCCGATTCCTCATCTTTGTAACCTTCCATACTCAAATTATAGAAACTCCATGCTACTATGAACTCCTTCAGATTCGGACAATTGGAGAATGCACCCTTCTCTATGCTTTCAATATTGGCCGGAATAAAAACCCTCTCTATCTTTTCGCATCCTGAAAAGGAGAAGGAGGATATTCGGCTGACAGTGTATGAGTTTTCCTCATAGTAAATACTGTATGGTATTTGTAGATGAGCCTCTATTTTCTCCGGGTCATATCCTACAACCTTGGCTGCATTCCCCTGATAATAGTTATAATCCTTATATAACTCGTAATATACTCCATCTACCTCCACATCGTAGGCATGGACCAATAACGGGATAAAAGCAAGTGCAAGAAGCAGGAAACTCCTCGGCACGACGCCCGGCAACCACCGGACGAATCCTGAAAACATTCGTTTCATATTGATTTTAAGGTCGCCTGTAATCCCCCCATTCGACGAGTTTAAGCCAACAAAAAAGGTGTGAGGGATGTATCTCAGTCATATCCCGCTTTCAGGTCTTGGCCTACCTTCCTGACGGATATGACTGACAGCCCCACACCAGCAGTTATATGCACTCTCATCTCCCCCCATTCTGTAGGGGGGAGACTCGGGTATTGCTACCGATGCAGGTGCTATCGCCAATCTATCTTCATCAGGATTGCAAACGGCCAAGTTTGAAAGCGGAAGATAAAGTTTCAATAACACCTTTGATGGATCTCTCCATCTTATTTAAAAATATGTGGGCTGCCTCCGCAGCCTCTATCTTTTGGATATTTGCAAAGTTAACATAATTTTCTCAATTCCAAACACTCTTCCTCTATTTTTCAAAAAACAATCCCATCCTACTTCCTTCTGAATTGCGCATTGCTTCCTGATCGGAGGCCGTAAAACTCTTCCCTACAGAGGAGTATTCCATGTGGATTGCCATCGCTATGTCCTAACCCTCATTTTTAACCTCTCCCGGGATTGAATCGATGAATGGGTCTCATCTGTCAGATAATCTACTCACTAAAACTAATGATTAAAAAACATAGGGTGCAGTTCCTAACGACCAGTCCGAACCATTCTGACAGCACCCTATCATACGGATTACAAAAGCAGGACGGTGTGTCAAATTTTCGTAATTTGACACACCGTTAATGCTTGATATCAATTGATTTCTCGAGTTACTTATCTGTCACCAGATGGAGGAAAGGGGTCGGTACTCCACGCCTTCCACTCCAAGAATCCTGTTGTAGGGCTCTTGGGGGAACACAAGGTTTGTCACCGATACGCGTCCATCTTCACTGAAGATCTCTACAGAAGAAGCATCCAATACCAGATGCAGTATCATTTCTCCCCCGTCCTTATGCAACGGTGCCTGTATTCCCGGGATAGAGAATAAGCTGTGGAAATCGGTTTTGCCTGTAGAGGAGCCGCGTTTCACAGTCAGCATGTCGGCTGACGGGCGCACCTCTATATCCATATATTCGCCAAAACTGTTTGCAAGGCGTATGGAGGTATTGCTGTCAAGGCTTACTGCGAATTTTGCTTCATAGGCAGCAGCCTTCTCCATCTCTCCGGCGACGGCAGCACGCCATGCGCCCGCAATGCCGTCGAGCTCCTTCACTATAGGCGCGCAAAGCAGTGGCGAGCCATTGACATCCTTCAGTGTCAGCTCGCGCGGAAGAGTCATCGCGGAACGCCAGGGCGAACACGGCACATCTCCTGAATAATTCCAGTTGTTCATCCAGCCGATGAAAAGAGTCCGGCCAGCGGGCGCGTTGCTCCATGTTACGCCCGCATAATTATCCGCTCCATAATCAAGCCATAAAGGATAATCAAGATTCATGGCCTTGAACTCCTTGCCGTCGAAATCTCCCACGAAATACTCCGTGCCCGAGCCGCCGACAGGTCCGCCGGGATTATTGCTCACGATAAGTACCCACTTCTCCCCTCCGTTATACGGCATACGGATAAGGTCGGGACATTCCCACTGACCGATATTGCAACGCGCTGCATCTGTGGTGAAGGTGGAAAGTATCTCCCAATGTTTCAGGTCAGCAGAACCCCAGAATTCAATCTGCGTGGACCATCCCAAAGCGAGACACATTATCCATTTCCCGGATTCCTCATGCCAAATCACCTTAGGATCGCGGAAATCAGGTAGAGAGGTATTGGCGATTACGGGATTATTCTCATATTGTGTGAAGGTCAATCCTCCATCGGTGCTATAGGCCAGACACTGCTGCTGATGTTCTCCCGAGGCAGTGTAAAATGCAAGGATGGCGTTCTTTCCGAATCCGGCAACATTTTCTTTATCCACGATGGCACTCCCCGAAAAGATATCGCCCCACTGGTTGCGGACCATTGCCACCGGCTTCTCATCCCAATGCATCAGGTCGGTAGAAGTGGCGTGTCCCCAGCTCATATTTCCCCAGCCGTTTCCCTGAGGATTATATTGATAATACAGATGATAGATACCATCAACATAAACCATCCCGTTAGGATCGTTTATCCAGTTTTTCTTCGGAGTGAAATGGACCTGCGGACGATAAAGTTCATTACGCGCTGAGGAAGCGACTCCATTGTCTTGATTATCATTTCCACCGGTCTGCTCCTGATCCGACCCGACAACAAAACCGTCGTTCTTATTGTCCTTATCGCACCCTGCAAGGAGAAGGCCTGACACTCCGATGCCCAGTAAAAGAGAATATATTGATTTCATTTTTGTATAAAATTATAAAAGACTCCGTTGTCCGACCATTCCGCCGGAAAACGGAGTCTTTCTTCAACTCATTGTTTCAACTTATCTTGTCTTCAGATACTCGATAGAATTCTTGGCAAGGGTCAGCACATTATTCTGATAAGGATTGTTCTTCGGATATGCGGAGATATCGGGAGTACCGTCGGCATTCTTGAGAGAGAACTCGCAACCTCCGTTACCGATACAGAGGATTGTTCCCTTGAACTCCGTGTTGCCCTGACGAGCTTCCCAGACATTGAGCTGCGATACCCAGTCGATCTGAGAATCCCATGTTCCGAGAGGAACGATACCGTAGGTAGTGGTAAGTGCGTTGTAGCAAGCCTCCTCCTGATTGCCGAGACCGGTCAGAACGCTCGGAATGTTGAAGTAGAGACAGTTATGGTCTTCAGTCCAGCCTGCGCCCTTGAAAGCGATGAGCTTGGTGCGATCGGTTTCCTCAACATCAAGACCCTTGAAGATCGGGTGAGTGGAGGCATCTTTCTTGAATTTGCTACCGGGATGAAGCTGAACAGCCATCTTCCAAGTGTCGCCGTTCCAGCCGCCCTTGCCGATACCGATGGAACGGTCGTTGTTGCGCAGCATATCTTTCTCGAGACGACCCAGAGTGCCGATATAGGCGGTGGCGTGGCTCCAAAGGAGGAGGCTGCCGCCATCCTTATACCATTCGCGCACTGCAGGAGTGGCGTTTTCAACAACGGAAGGCATATTGAACACGTCGTCTTCGGTTTTATCCTCAAGGTCACGCATCCAGAAGAGCACGCGGTAAGGCTCGAGAGTGGCCGCGGAAGTTATATCGCCGAAGTAGATATAGGTAGCGTTGGGATACTCGCTCTTTGTCCAGAGCCATGCGGACGCTTCGTCATCATCACCGTCAGCAAGAAGATCTGCCTCTGTAGGATATTCGCTAAGGAAACCTACCGCAGTCTTACCGATCTTCAGCGAACCCGTGGAAGGAAGAGACTTTCCGTCGCTATTGGAAGCCACTATGGTCACTTCCCACTCTTCGCCGTATGTAACGTCGGGGATGGTATATGCCGTAGCGCTCCCGGCCAAGGTCTCGTTGACAGTCTTCGCGCCGCAGGTGGCGGTCAGGAAGAGCTGCGAAGCATCCGGAGATGCTGTCCACTCAACGGCGGCATCATATCCGTTGGCTTTCTCTACCTGCTTCATCATTATATCCTTCACGGCATCCGCTCCGCCACGAAGGTATTCCTTGATGACGCCTGTCGAATAGTTGTTGCCGTCAGTCAGCTTAAACACGTAGGTGTAGGGAACCTTGGTCTCGACACCTGAGTGTACGTACTTGCCGTCAGTAGAGACAGTCTTGCCCATGGTAGTGCCGTCGCGGAGGACCGTTACCTCCATTGACTGATCCGGAGAGGCCGGCCATGTCCATATATAATCATCTCCCACCAATTCTCCTGCAATGCTCTCAGCGTTTACCGGAGCGAGAATGGGCTCTATCACCTCATAGCTTTTGTCCTGGCAGGCTGTCATTCCCATAATGGCTGCCGCACAGAGAACAAA
>JAIDPP010000111.1 GCA_029062725.1 Muribaculaceae bacterium
ACATAGGCCATTTCGGCCTCGGATGCTATTCCGCCTTCATGTTTTCAAAGAAGGTCGAGATCCGATCCCTATCATATAAGGAGGGAGCGAAGGCAGTTGAATGGACTTGCGACGGCTCTCCCGAATATGAGATGAAGGAGATCGAAAAAAGTGAGCGAGGAACAGACGTGATACTCTACATCGATGATGACAATAAGGAATTCCTCGAGCAGACTCGAATCGATACGCTTCTCAAGAAATACTGCCGTTTCCTCCCCGTGCCCGTTATCAGCGGCAAGGAGCAGGAATGGAAAGATGGTAAATACGTTGACACAGACAAGGACCGCGTGATCAATGCCACGGAACCCCTCTGGACCAAGAAACCGTCCGAGCTTACCGACAAGGATTATCTTGAGTTCTATCACGAGCTGATGCCGGGGCAGGAAGACCCGATGTTCTGGATCCACCTGAATGTGGATTATCCCTTCAACCTTACTGGCATCCTTTACTTCCCCAAGGTGAAGAGCAATATCGATTTCCAGCGTAACCGCATTCAGCTCTATTGCAACCAGGTTTATGTCACTGATCAGGTGGAGGGTGTGGTGCCTGAATTTATGATGCTCATGCAGGGTGTGATCGATTCTCCCGATATCCCCCTCAACGTAAGCCGTAGCTATCTTCAGGCCGATCAGCAGGTAAAGAAAATATCCTCTTATATCTCCAAGAAGGTGGCCGAGAAGCTCGACAGGATGTTTAAAGACGACCGCGCGGCCTTTGAGCAGAAATGGGACGATATCGAGGTTTTCATCAAATACGGTATGCTTACCGATGAGAAATTCTTTGACTCGGCTAAGAAGTTCTTCCTCCTTAAGGATGTCAATGGCAAATACTACACTCTCGATGAATACCGCACTCTCGTGGAGCCTACACAGACCGACAAGGAAGGAAATATCGTTTATCTATACGCCACCGACAAGACCACGCAGCACGCTTATATCGCTGCTGCCGAGGAGAAGGGTTATAACGTGCTCCTTATGGATGGTCAGCTCGACCAGCATGTCATTGGGCTTCTTGAAAGCAAACTTGATAAGACCCGTTTCGTGCGCGTTGATTCCGACACTCCGGAGCGTCTGATACGAAAGGAAGATGAGAAGAAATCCGACCTTTCTCCTGTTCAGGTTGATCTCCTTACCGGAATCTTCCGCACTCAGCTTCCGCAGATTGAGAAGGCTAGTTTCATTGTAGAATATTCTGCCCTCTCCCCCAACGACGCTCCTGCCACCATCACCCGTAACGAGATGATGCGACGCATGAAGGATATGGCGGCAATGCAGCCGGGTATGAATTTCTACGGCGATATGCCAGATATGTATTCACTCGTTCTGAATACGGAGCAGCCTGCCGTGAAGTCTATCCTCGAGAATGCGGAGAAATCTGTAGGCGATGTTGTGAAGCCTATCCGAGAGGCAATCGAGAGCAACAACAGCGAGATCGAAGACCTGCGCAAGAAACTTAGCGACTATAAGGATGCCGACAAGGATGCTATCAACAAACAGGTGGCCGATCTTGAGAAGGCAGTAGGTAAGGACCGTGAACGCGAGGAGAGCGCCATCAAGGAATATGCCGCCGGCGTTCCCAATGTAAAGCAGATCATCGACCTTGCCCTTCTTCAGAGCGGTCTTCTGAAAGGAGAAGCCCTCTCTGCCTTCATCCGCCGCTCGGTGTCGCTCCTCTAAGTAAGGTTCGAATTTGATCTATACTATATGAAGTTTATCCTTTTGCCTCATATAGTTAAATCATTCACATACTTTCGTTTAAATTTGAACACACATTAAGGTTCCATCCAAAAAAACTGTTAATGCCATGGCGGATATTTAACATTTTGGGTGAATGGAGTCTTAAAAATTTTGATAAACAAAAACAGACCAAAATGGGGTTTACTTTCCCATTTTGGTCTGTTTTTACTATCATTCAGTATAGTATCCTTCTTTGGAAGTGAGCAACTTCCTTGCCCAAATACTTGTTGAGACGATGATTCGCCTCATTTCTTCAAGTCGAGAGTGATTATCTCAGTACAAACTTTATTGTCAGCTTACCTGAACGAAGGATATAAATTCCTGCCTCCAGTCCTTTTATATCTTTCTTAGTGACCTGACTCATAATGAGTATACCACTCATATTGTAAACATCATATACTGCATCGTCGGCAAATATATCCTCGATACCACTCCTTGATGTAATCACACACTCGGCCAAAAGATCGGAACCATCGGTGGTCTGCACTCTGATAATGCATGTCCCCTCTTTATGGACGGTAACGAGCCCATTCTGATAAACACTCGCTACTGTCTCATCTGAGGAATTCCACACTAATATCTGGTCAGCAGCCTCAGCAGGAAGTACGGTTGCTGTAATCTGGAATTGAGTATTCTCCGCTCCATTCCAGCTGGAGGGATCTACAGAGAGCCATTCCGCAATAATCGACTTATCATTGATGCTCTTGATTTGGAAGAAATTCTCCCACTGAGGAGCATTTTCGTAGGCAGGGATGGCAGATTCCGGCACAAAAAGCGTGCAGTTGAATTTGTTGATGTCATCCAACGCCTGGTCATCGCAAGTAGGGGGCACACTATTGTAACTCTTGAACTCCACGATTTTATCACAATCAGAAAAGGCATCTACTCCAACTGATTTCGTACTCTTTCCAAGAGTAAAGTATTCAAGCGACATACACCCCGAGAA
>JAIDPP010000112.1 GCA_029062725.1 Muribaculaceae bacterium
CTGCTCCTTCAAAGATAAAAGAAAATACCCTAAAAATCCGCCGCCCTGACATTAAGAAATTTTAGTGGATGGAGCCTTAGAATTTGATACACCGTAATATATTTGTACGGATTTCATGGCGCTGTTCTGCCATTAATTGAAATATCAAAGTAAGAATCTTTTCCTAAGGTCCCCATAACATTCAATCCTGCGGTCTCGAAAGAAAGGCCACCATTGCCTTACATTCTCCACGCGCTCAAGATCCACTGCCACGATCTCTTCGACGGGCGTATTCTCCGGAGCCATGAAGAGGAGTTCCCCCTGCGGTCCGGCCACAAAGCTGCTCCCCCAGAAGTCTATTCCGGAAGTCTGTCCTGACGGATCCTCCTCAAAGCCACATCTGTTGACACTTACAACAGGTAGCCCGTTTGCCACGGCATGACCGCGCTGCACAGTAATCCAGGCCTCACGCTGACGCACCTTCTCCTCTTCATCGTCATCCGGATTCCACCCTATGGCTGTCGGATAGATCAGGAGATCCGCCCCGCGCATTGCCATCAAACGGGCGGCCTCAGGATACCACTGATCCCAGCATACCAGAACCCCCAAGCGGCCCACAGATGTCTCTATAGGCTCAAAACCGAGATCCCCGGGCGTGAAATAGAATTTTTCGTAAAACCCCGGATCATCCGGAATGTGCATCTTCCTGTACTTTCCCGCTATCGATCCGTCTTTATCGAACACTATAGCCGTATTATGGTAGAGTCCCGGTGCTCGGCGCTCGAAGGTGCTCGTCACCAAAACTACATTGTTGGCCGCTGCTGCTTCTCCATAAAATTCAGTGTAATCCCCGGGTAGTACCTGAGCATAATCGAAGTTATCTACATTCTCTGTCTGACAGAAATACAGCGAGTCGTGCAACTCGGATAGCACTATCAGTTCCGCACCCTCCGCAGCTAAATTCTCTATCGCGGTAAGGTTACGTGCCCTGTTGAAATCCGTATCCTCATTAAAGGAATGTTGCACAACCCCAATTTTAATTATCCTTGCCATAGTTTTATAATTCTAATGTAATAAATCTTCCCTCCTGGGGAAATAAATATATCAGTTCCTCTCTGTCACTACCTCGTTGAATATTCCTTCCGGAATTTGCATCGTGGCGCAGTGCAGCGATCCGTGCTGCTTGATCAGAGTCAGACATTCCACCGGCACAACCTCATGCTCCGGGAACGCGACTCTAACCATCTGGCAGGCCAGACGATCGTTGGCCTCCTGTCCGTAAGTCGGCATGAAGATATGGGTAGGTGTCACGAGATAATTGGCGTATGTGGCGGGAAGGCGCTCCCCGTTTTCATCGTATATGGCATCGGGAAGCGGAAGCTCCACAAGGTTATAGGGTTCCCCCTCCTGGTTCCGGAACATCGTAAGTTGCGCGCGCATCTTCAGCAGGCTCTCGAAATGATCCTCATCTACATTACGGCAACCGGTGAAAAGGATGGTGTTGCCGGGAGCCATACGGCAGAGAGTATCTATATGCGAGTCGGTGTCGTCTCCGGCTAATGCGCCGTAGTCAAGCCAAAGCACATGCTCTGCACCCAACCTCTCGCCCAATATCCCGTTAAGTTCCTCTTTACTCTTCCCCCCGTTACGGTTAGGCGAGCAGAGACATTCTGAAGTTGTAAGGATTGTTCCCTCCCCGTCGCTCTCTATCGAGCCCCCTTCAAGAATAAAGTCTCTTTCGTTTCGATAGGCACCGGGCTGGAAGATAAACTTATCGTGGAGATGCAGGTTCACCAGATTATCTCTGTCGGAAGCAAACTTCAGACCCCAACCGTTAAAACCGAAATCGAGTCCGCGACGGCGTTCTCCTCGCACTACGCTGATGGGGCCGTAGTCGCGGGTCCAGGTATCATTGTATTCAGCCTCCACTAAAGTGATGTTTTCCATAGCGCATCCCTCGAGCACTCTCTCGCCATATTCTCTTGCCGGAGTAAGCACTATGCAGTGTATCCCGGCTCCTGCGATTGCGCCTGCAAGCCTTCTGTATTGACTTTGAGCCTCTCCCAGGATATAATTCCAGTCGGTATGTGGAGCCGGAAGCGACAGAAGCACTCCAGCACATTCTTCCCATTCAGCTATTGTCCTTATATCTTTCATCTGTTATGGTTATCTACTCTATTCTGTTGATTCTGAATAATTAGTGCTGCCGTATAACCTGTAATTTGCATACATTCCCGGCTTGAAACAACTTCACTGAGGTAAAAATAGCAAAAATGTGAGAAAGTATTGCTATTTTTGTAAAAAATTTGAATCTTATGGAGAAAATTCACGAAACAGCGGCGGAATTTAGCGAAGTCAAAGGGATCTGCCGTGATATTTTTGAAAAAAAACTGAAGGATTACGGCACCTCATGGCGTATCATGCGCCCCTCGAGCCTGACCGACCAAATCTACATAAAGGCTCGGCGCATACGATCCCTTGAAGAGATAGGACTCGAAAAGGCCGCTGTAGATGAAGGGATAGAACCGGAATTCATCGGAATAGTGAATTATTGTGTGATTGCTCTCATCCAGCTTAAGCTCGGTCCCGGCGATGCCATTCCGGCTGCTAAGGCCCTCGAACTTTATGACACCTGTCTTGAGGAGGCTACTGCTCTGATGAATAATAATAATCAAGATTATGACGAGGCCTGGAGGCTGATTCGTATAAGCAGTTTCACCCATATTATACACCAGAAACTCCA
>JAIDPP010000113.1 GCA_029062725.1 Muribaculaceae bacterium
GGATAGATGATATACAATGGGTCGGAAATGTAGAAATTCACGTCAACGCCTCCGACTGGTTCCGTCATCACCATGATAAAGACCGGATTTACGATAGCGTTATGCTTCACGTCGTGGCAATAGATGATGCAAGAATAGTGCGTGGAGACGGTTCGGAGATTCCCCAGGCCTCCATTACATTCCCGAAGGAGTTCTACAATATCTATTCCTTGCTCTCGGAGAATATCAAGGATGTCAGATGCCGGCTTTATCTCTCCGGGATAGATTCAATAACGGCGGAAGACTGGATATCGAGTCTTGCGGTAGAACGCATGCAGCAGAAGGCCGGTAGAATTCTTGAAATCCTTGGTCAGAATCAGGGCGACTGGGGACGCACATGTTTCATAACTTTTGCCCGGGCGCTTGGCTTCGGGCTCAACAGTGAACCTTTCGAGCTGTTGGGACGCTCTCTAAGCCTCAACTATCTTGGTCGCCATTCCGACAATCTTTTTCAACTTGAGGCGCTTCTTTTCGGGCAGGCAGGAATGTTGGACATGAGCAACCATATCTTCGATGAGTATTATCAGGGTCTCTGCCGCGAATATTACTTTCTTGCGCGCAAATATTCCCTACGGCCTATGCGGGGAGAGATGTGGAAATATTCCAGGACACGTCCCGGTAATTTTCCTCACCGCAGGATCGCCCTGTTGGCCCAGTATCTATACGGAGGTTTTTCACTTTTGTCTGATATCGTAGAGGCCGGAGGCGATGAAGAACGTAGCCGGGAACTTTTCGCTATGGATCTCGATGGTTACTGGCTCACACATTCTGCTTTCGGAGCCGACAGTGGTCGCGCCCCCGGACGTCTTTCGGAGAGTAGCGTCGATCTTTTGCTCATCAATCTTGTCGCGCCGCTTCTTTATGCTCACAGCGCCTCTGTAGGCGACATCGAGAAATCGGAGGAGGCGTTCTCCCTATGGACAGATCTTCCGCCAGAGAACAACCGCTATATAAAGCAGTGGAAGCAATGGGGATTCAGATGCGACGACGCGATGCATTCCCAGGGCCTTCTGCAGCTTCACCGGAACTACTGCGATGAGGGAAAATGCCTCGAGTGTCGTTTCGGTCATTCCCTTTTGCGCAAATCAGTAAAATTAAAGAACAGCTAATGGCGATAGAAAGAATAACAGGGATTGTGACTGACTTGATACGTCACAACGACCGCCACAATATCATCTCGCTCTTCACACGCGAACTGGGACGTGTATCACTTCTTGTTCCGGCCGGAGGTGGTAAAAGCGGGCGGATGCGTAATGCGCGGTTGCAACCGTTGTCGGTAATAGAGAGCGACGTGAATTTCCGCGCCGGGAAATCTCTTCAGAATCTGGGATCTGTCGCGTTGAAAGAGATATGGCGGGATCTATATTTCCATCCCGTTAAGAGCGCTATCGTGATGTTTCTTTGCGAATTTCTCAACCGTTATCTCAGGGAATCTTCGCCTGAGCCTCTGTTGTGGGATTATGTGGTGGAGGCACTCCGGGAGCTTGACGGGCGAAAAAAGGGGCTTTCCAATTTTCACCTCGCCTTTCTGACCGGCTTCCTGCACTTTGCAGGTATTAGTCCTGACCTTTCCGAACTTGAACGTGGAGACTATTTCGACATGCAGGCAGGCATAGCGGTGGCCGAGCGGCCAAGCCACCGTCATTATCTTTTTCCTCCCGAAGCCGGCTTCCTTCCTCTCCTTATGAGGATGAACTTCAACAATGACTTTTTGTTCCGGTTTCAATCCGGTGAGAGAAGGATGGTGCTTAGGAAAATACTCGAATATTATGCAGTGCATTATCCGGGAATGGCAGCAATGAAATCTCCGGCCATACTTGAGGATATATTCTCCTGAAAGGGAGCGGGCGGATAAGAGACTTACGGAAAAAGCCAAAAAAAAGTCTACCTCTTTTCACAAAGAAATAGACCGAAACCTTAATCTTAATTTAATACTATGAAAAACACTCGGCAAAAATAACGAAATAGTTTTAAATAACCTTGCAAATCAGGGAAAATATGGGTGTATGTTAACAAATATTAACAATACAAAGGTCAAGCCGTTATAAGCCTGACATTGTATATAAGATTTTAATGATAATAAGTTTAAATGTCACGCTGCTTTAATTCGTATGAAAAGCTCGTTCTGATTG
>JAIDPP010000114.1 GCA_029062725.1 Muribaculaceae bacterium
CATCTGTCATCAATCGTGGATTTCTCCCTTCCCGCCTGGTCTGTCGGAGGAGTGCTCCTGCTGACGGTGGTCGCGGCGGTGGCCGCGGGAGCCGCCATCGTGCTTCTCACTCCGCTCCATACGTTGCTTCCGGGATATCTCAAGGAGGACCAAAGGGCAGCTACCGAGGAGAACCTTCTGCGTCTCGACTCACTGCATAATCTCTTCGAGACGAAACAGCGGTATATCGACAATTACCTTCGCGTGCTTGACACCGACCGCACCGAGGGCGATTCGGCGGCGCTAAACACCGACACCGTGCCTATGACAGCCGATTCCCTCATCCTGCCGTCAAACCGCGAGAGACGTTTCGTGGCACGGATGGAGGAACAGGAGCGATATAATATCTCTGTGCTCGCGCCACTTGCCGCTGACGGAATGGTTTTCTCTAATGTATCCGATACAGGAGTATTCACTTCGGCGTCGAAAAACTCAGAGAGAGCCGAGATTATCCTTCCGACGGAAGCTACTGTGACGAGCGTGGCGGAGGGTACGGTTATCGCCGCTTATTATTCGCCTCCCGAAAAGGGATATGTGGTGATAATTCAGCATCCGCGTGGTTTCGTGACCCGACTCTCCCATCTCGGGAATCCGTTTGTCGTAATGGATGAAAGCGTGAGCTACGGACAGGTAATCGCCTCCCCTCCCCCTCCCGACCGTAAAGGAAAAAGCTTCATATATATAAGGATGTGGCATAACGGGCACCCCGTGATTCCCTATAAATTCATCCATTCCCCGGATCCCGGAACTGCCTCAGATGAAAATTCATTCGAGGCACCACGGGGGAGATAGAGGGGATTCCGGAAAAATCTATCCATTAGAAACGAAATGAGCGAACGGAATAAAAAAAACATAGCGATCCTGGGAAGCACCGGCAGTATCGGAACCCAGACGCTCGATATAATTTCGGAGAATCCGGAGCTTTTCCGGGTTTCCGTGCTTACTGCCAACCGAAACTCGGAGCTGCTTGCCAGACAGGCGGCCCGTTATCTCCCACGCAAGGTCGTGATAGCCGACGACAGCCGGTATCTCCAGCTGAAGGAGGCCTTAAGGAATCTTCCGATAGAAGTGGAGGCTGGCGCCGACGCTATCGCCCATGCCGCAGCATTGCCGGAAAACGATACGGTGGTGACGGCGATGGTCGGCTACAGCGGACTCCGCCCGACGGTCATGGCCATAGAGGCCGGTAAAAGGATCGCCCTTGCCAATAAGGAGACACTGGTGGTGGCCGGAGAGGTCATCACCGGGATGCTGAAAGGAAGCGAAGCGGAGATAGTGCCGGTCGATAGCGAACATTCGGCGATCTTCCAATGTCTGATGGGAGAGAAGAGGAAGCAGGCCTCAAAGATTATACTGACTGCTTCCGGCGGACCGTTCCGATGCAGGACAACGGAGGAGATGGAGAAGGCCACGGCGGCCGATGCCCTCCGGCATCCAAACTGGTCGATGGGAGCGAAGGTGACCATCGATTCAGCATCGATGATGAACAAAGGATTCGAGATGATCGAGGCTAAATGGCTTTTTGACTTCGAGCCGCAGGATATAGAGGTGGTGGTACATCCCCAGTCGATCGTACATTCCATGGTGGAATTCATCGACGGCTCCGTAAAGGCCCAGCTCGGAGTCCCGGACATGAGAATCCCCATCTCCCTCGCCCTGGGCTTCCCCGACAGGCTTCCCTCGCCGCGTCAGGGCCTGACCCTCGAACAATACGGGAACCTCACTTTCGAGCGTCCCGATTACGGGCGTTTCCCCCTCCTGGGTCTTGCCTTCGAGGCGATAAAGGCTGGAGGAAACATGCCCTGCATCCTTAACGCCGCCAATGAGATAGCCGTCGCGGCCTTCCTCGAGGGACGTATTCGTTTCACGGATATGCCGCGACTTGTAGCCGATACGATGGACAAAACCACATTCTTCAGAGAGATTGACCTCCCTGTATTGGTCCAGACCAACGATGAGGCGCGCCGTATTGCAGAAAGCCTCCTTGCAGGTTACACAATATAAATATAAAACCGAGATAAGACAGTCAAATAAAAACCGGACATAACCAAACAGAAAACATAAAGTGGAAACATTCCTTATAAAAGCGGCACAGCTAATACTGGCCTTCGCCATTCTTGTGATCATCCATGAGTTCGGACATTTCCTTTTCGCCCGTATCTTCGGGGTGAAAGTAGAGAAATTTTACATATTCTTCGACCCCTGGAAGGAGATATTCAAATGGAAGCCGAAGAAATACTTCGGATTCTTCGGCAAGACAAAGAAACTCAAAAACGCCGATAAGGCGGACATAGATGCTCAGGAGGATGAGGACGTGAAGGAGAATCCGAAGAAAAAATCCTCCTTCTGGGGTGATACAGAATATGGTATCGGCTGGCTTCCGCTCGGCGGCTACTGCAAGATAGCGGGAATGATCGACGAATCGATGGATACCGAACAGATGAAACAGGAGCCCAAGAAATGGGAGTTCAGGTCGAAACCCGCATGGCAGCGACTCCTAATCATGATAGCCGGCGTGCTATTCAATTTCCTTCTGGCAATCCTTATCTACGCAGGTATCGTATATGCCACCGGCGAGAAGTATGTGCCGTTCCGGGAGGCGAAGATGGGTATGGAATTTTCAGGTGAGGCCCGAAAGATTGGCTTTCATAATGGAGATATCCCTATCAAGGCAGATGGCGAGGAACTCGACAAACCGGCTGAAGCCTTCATGAAGATGATGCAGGCCAAGAATGTCACAGTGCTCCGCGACGGCAAGGAGGTTGAGATTGTCATTCCCGAAAAATTCATCTTCGCTATGGAGCAGGAGGCCAAGAGTGACACCGCATCGATCGCCTTTTTCACCTATCGTTTCCCGGCACGTGTATCGCAGGTGATGATAGGAGAAGGAGCGGCGAAAGCCGGTATCAAGGAGGGGGATGAGTTTATCGCCGTGGATTCTGTGACGACTTCTACCCTTCTCTCCTTCCAGGCAGCCTTGAAAGGCCATGACAACAAGACGGTCAATGTCACCGTGGCGCGCGCCAACGGGGAGAAAACGGATACTCTCGTGCTCCCGGTGGCACTCTCCGCATCGTCGAAAATGGGTATAGGACTTGAAATCGACCCCTCGCAATTCTATAATTCCAGGGAGATAAAGTACTCGCTGCTCCAGTCTGTCCCCCGCGGCATCGAGATGGGAACCGACAAGCTCACGGCCTACGCCAAATCAATGAAGATGGTATTCACCAAAGAGGGGGCCAATTCGATCGGCGGGTTCGGATCCCTGGGGGCGATCTTCCCCGAGAAATGGAACTGGATTGCCTTCTGGAACATCGCGGCGTTCCTTTCAGTGGCGCTGGCGTTCATGAATATCCTCCCGATTCCGGCTCTTGACGGCGGACACGTGCTGTTCCTTCTCTATGAAGTAGTGACCGGCCGAAAGCCGAGCGATAAATTCCTTGAATACGCCCAGATAACTGGCATGATTCTACTTCTCCTCCTCCTGGTTTATGCAAACGGCATGGACATTGTAAGACTCTTCAAATAACCCTATATGAGCAACAAGCCTATACAACTCAAAGCCGGCAAGGAGGAATCCCTCCTGCGCCATCATCCCTGGGTTTTCTCGGGCGCAGTCGCCTCTCTTCCGAAAGAGATCGAGGAGGGTGAAGAGGTGACGGTAACCGACAGCAAGGGGAATGTTCTGGGCACCGGCCATTACCAGATAGGATCGATCACGGTGCGCATACTGGAATTCGGCGTGGCTGCCCTTTCGGAGGATTTCTTCGAACGCAGGCTCAGGAGCGCTTTCGCCCTGCGGCAGACGCTCGGTCTGATACGCCCCGACAACAACTGCTTCCGGCTTGTGCATGGGGAGGGTGATTTTCTCCCCGGTCTGGTGGTGGATATATACGGAGATACAGC
>JAIDPP010000115.1 GCA_029062725.1 Muribaculaceae bacterium
GTATGTAGGTCTTTTCCCCTTTCCGGCTTTCTTATCCCCTCTCTTATCTTTGGGAGCGGCTTTCCTGCCGAATTTACCCTTGCGGCGGGCATCGGCTGAATAATCGCGATCGGTGGCAATCTCGGCGTTCACGGGCTGGCCGTAAAACTCGGCATGACGGAGGGCGTCGAGCACGCGGCGCGCATCCTCTTTCCTTACGTCGAAGAGGGTGTAATCTGGCAGAAGGTCGATTCGTCCTATCTCCGGTTTGCTGCCGGGCACGTTCTTGTTGACCAGTTCCATGAGGTTACCGGGGAAGAACCCGGCACCCTTGCCTATATCGACCATCAGGCGCTCGTAGCCGTTCTCGGCTGTGCGGCGATCCTTGTTCTTGCGGGCATCTCCTTTCACGCGCTCCCCTTTCGAGCGTTCCCCCTTCTCCTTACCGCTGGCATTGAGATCAATATCGGGCATATTGCGGTAGTATTCGAGCAGACGGTTGAACTCGAGCGAAAGCACTCTCTTAAGAAGGTCCTCTTCCGAAAGCCATTCGAGTTTTTTCCTGACCCCGGGAAGATATTTCTCTATCTCTTTCTCATCTACCTGCACTTTCTCAAGACGGTCAGCGAGATTATAGAGCTGCTTCTCGATGATATGCTCCGGAGTCGGCACTTTCTTATACTCGAAGGTCTTGCCTATCTTCTTCTCAATCTCCTTGAGCTTGCTCTTCTCACGCGAATGGATAATGGCTACGGCCACACCTGTCTTGTTTGCGCGTCCGGTTCGGCCGCTTCGGTGGGTATATGTGGCAGGATCGTCGGGCAGACCGTAGTTAATCACATGGGTAAGGTCATCGACATCAAGGCCGCGCGCGGCGACGTCGGTGGCTACGAGAAGCTGGGTCACATGGTCGCGGAATTTCTTCATGGCCAGATCGCGCTGACTCTGCGAGAGGTCTCCGTGCAGACAGTCGGCATTGTAACCGTCGTTGATGAGCTTGTCGGCGATCTCCTGAGTTTCCTTCTTGGTGCGGCAGAAGATGATTCCATAGATATTCGGGCTGTTATCGACTATACGCTTCAGGGCGAGATATTTGTCGTGTGCCTTCACCATATAATAGATATGGCGCACGTTCTTGGAAGCCTCGTTGCGGTTGCCGGCTACGAACTCTACCGGGTCTTTCATATATTTGCGCGCGATTCCCGCGATCTCTTTCGGCATTGTGGCCGAGAACATCAGCATCTTCCTGTTGTCGGGCACATGAGAAAGGATCTCGTCGATGTCGTCGAGGAAGCCCATGTTGAGCATCTCATCGGCTTCATCAAGAATCACGGTGTTTACTTTCTCGAGTTTCACGACCCCTCGCTTGATGAGGTCGATCAATCGGCCCGGAGTGGCTACTATCACCTGCACACCGTTCTTAAGGGAGCGTATCTGGCTCTCTATACTGGAGCCTCCATATACAGGCAGTATCTTGATATCGGGAAGGTATTTGGAGAAATCGGCAAGGTCGCCGGCGATCTGGAGACAAAGCTCCCGGGTCGGAGCGATTACCAGTGCCTGGGGCACTCTCTCTTCGGGATTGACACGCTGCAAGACGGGCAGACCGAATGCCGCGGTCTTACCGGTACCGGTCTGAGCCAGACCGATCACGTCGCCCTCTTTCTCTATAAGATGAGGAATCACCATCTCCTGAATGGGCATGGGGTTCTCGAATCCCATGTCAGTGATGGCTTTCAGAAGTTCTTCATTGATGCCGAGATCCGCGAATTTGGTTCCTTCCGGCTCACTCTCCACAATCACCTCCTCTGCCGGAGCTTCCGCCACAGCTTCATTGATTGCTTCCACTGCATCCTCCTCTTTCTTTTCCTCTATTATCTCTTCAATAATCTCCTCACCTTCGGGAGCGGAAATATCTTGGGGTGTAACTTCTACCGCCTCAACAATCTCTTCAGGGGTTTCAACCACCTCTTCAAGAGAGAGATCGGGATTAGTAACATCCATAT
>JAIDPP010000116.1 GCA_029062725.1 Muribaculaceae bacterium
GTGGTCTCGCAGCTGCACCTTGTCTATCGCTTTTTAATTCAGTCACATAGCTCGCTATGCTCCTGAATCTGCAAAGCAATATCCAAGGCACATCTGCGACCCTGGCATTTAGAAATTTTAGTGGATGGAGCCTTACATTTTTTCAAGCAAATGTTGACAAGTTCAGGCAACTCCTGATTGCATGGACGTATTACTACGGAAAACATAAAAAACAATAAAAAAACGACGATATCTACTAAATATCGTGATTTTTTGCTAACTTTGTGGGTAAGTGTGTCTTTGCGTCTGCGGATGCGTTCGCTATCATCCCCGGCGTGGAATCCCGATACTTGCGTTTTTATAAGAAAGTCAGATAGAAAAGAAAGTCAGATAGGAATGAAGATATTATCATCAGAGGCAATCCGCGAACTCGACATGGCAACCTGCCATGCCCAGGGTATAAGTACGATAGACCTGATGGAACGGGCCGCCGCCGCGGTGACCGTCGAGATTATTTCACGTTTCCTTCCCAGCCGTCGAATTGTCGTCATGGCCGGACCCGGAAATAATGGTGGCGACGCGCTTGCCGTGGCCCGGATGCTTTTCGAGCAGGGATACAAGAACCTTGAAGTATATCTCTTCAATGTTGGCGGCAAACTCAGCCACGACTGCAACGAGGAGCGTAACCGTCTTATCACGATCGACGGTATCAATTTCACCGAAGTCAGCAAGGAATTCTCCCCACCGATATTGGGAGAAAACGATGTCGTGATCGACGGCCTTTTCGGATCGGGTCTCGTGCGTCCGATGATGGGCGGCTTTGTATCTGTAGCCCGATATATCAATGAGTCGGGCGCATACGTCGTTTCGATCGACCTCCCCTCGGGACTCTATGGAGAGTGGACCGACTGGAGTTCGCAGGTAAACCGTCGTGACATCATGCATGCCGACCTCACCCTGGCTTTCCAGATTCCGCGCCTATCCTTCTTCTTCGAAGAAAATTACGAGATACTTGGCGAATGGAAGTTGCTCGACATCGACCTTGATGAAGCTAAGATCAAAGACCTTCCCGCCGACTTCTTCCTGGTGGAGAACCGCAATATACGCCCCCTTCTCAAGGCGCGTCATCCCTTCACCGGCAAACGCGATTACGGCTCCGCTCTCTTCTTCGCCGGCAGCACCGGTCTTGTGGGAGCCTCCATTCTCTGCTCCCTCTCGGCGCTGAAGGGCGGGGCGGGGCTGGCAACGGTTCATGGACCCCGCGGAGCCCTGAACATCGTGCAGACAGCCGCTCCGGAAGTCATGTTCGAGCCTGACCGCAACGAGCATTACATCACCGACATGACCGTACATCACGGGCATCAGGCTGTAGTGGCCGGTCCCGGAATAGGAACGCACGAACAGACGGTAACAGCTCTCGAGGGGCTTCTTAAGAATGTGCCCAACGCATTGCTTCTCGATGCCGACGCCTTGAACTGCATCGCCAAGCGCCCCGCGCTGCTCACGATGTTGCCTCCCAAGACCGTTATCACGCCCCACGCCGGGGAATTCGACCGTCTATTCGGTGAGCACACCTCATCTGAAGACCGTCTTAAGACCGCCGTGGAGGTGGCGCGGAGGTATAAGATCGTTATTGTCCTTAAGGGGCATTACACAATGGTTATACGTCCTACTACCGGACGCATAACCATCAACTCCACTGGAAATCCCGGTATGGCCACCGCCGGCTCCGGCGACGTGCTTGCCGGAGTGATCGCCGCATTCCTCGCCCAGGGATATTCTCCCGAACATGCCGCTACTGTCGGAGTCTATATTCATGGTCTGGCCGGAGATATCGCCACGGAGGAATTAGGAGAGTTCGGACTGACCGCCACTTCCATTTCCGACCGTTTGGGACGCGCCATCAAGATGGTTATGGAAGGATGATTAAACCGATTTTATATTATGAAGATTCAAAAGATATTGCCCTCCCTTCTTCTCCTGGCGGCCCTAATGATTCCGGGTAGAGGGGAGGCTCAGCAGACCAGACTGCTGACTGCCGACCGCCATAACGAGTATGGTTTGGCATATACCCTTCCCAATACGGCGCTCGATATAGAGGTCACAGCGGAAAGGACTATCCGCAAGGCGGGAAAATACTTTCAATATGCAAAAAAATATATCGGCACTGACGATGTGGTGAAAGCCGATTCCGAGAGCTGGACCATCACCTCGGTGAAGGTCTCTTCATACGGCGTGCCTGATGACGAAAATCGCTACCTGATGCAGCTCAAGCCTGGTGCCGTGACTTATATCTGCGTTGATAACAGCGGGATGCTGCTCGCCATCAACAAGGAGATAACCTTCCCCGAGAACAATATGCTGACCCGTAGCGGCATAGTTCCTGATACCGGATCCTTCTCAAATGCACAACAGGGACGTGAAGCGAAAGTCGGGATGCAGGATTATCTCAAATATGTGGATGAGGATTTTCTCGCCTCGCAGTCATCGGCCAAGCAGGCGCAGATGCTTGCCGAAAACCTTCTTGAAATACGTGACTCCAGAATTTCCCTTACCAGAGGTACGGCCGAGACCATGCCGACCGACGGCAGGCAGCTCGAGTTGATGCTCAGCAACCTTGCGCATCAGGAAGCCTCCATCATGGCCGCTTTCTGCGGCACTACTGAGACCCAGACCGTAACACGGCATTACTCCTTTATGCCCGAAGAGGAGGGGAGGAAGGTGCTTTTCAGGATGAGCGATTTCGCAGGATTCGTTGGTCCCGATGATCTTTCGGGGGATCCTGTCTATATTTCTGTCATCCCGGGACGCGAACCGGAGCTTCCGGTAGATGCAAAGGGGGAGGTCAAGAAACTGCCGAAAGATGCGGTGATGTATGCCATTCCCGGTTCGGCCAAAATCAATCTCACCCTTTCCGGGCGCACCCTTTTTGAGAAGGAGATGGAATTCGGCCAGTTCGGTATCACCTTCGGGCTTTCTCCGGCGCTCTTTTCAGATAAGAAGGCACCATCATACGCTGTTTTTGATCCCGCCACCGGTGCTATTCGCGAGATAGGAGATTATGACCGCGAATGATCCTTTATCGCTGTCGGCCTATCAGCAGATGCTTGGCGATACTTTGCGTCGTAATCCCGCGCTACATGAAGTCTGGCTCATAGCGGAGCTCAGCGATGTGCGCGTGGCCGGCGGCCACTGCTATATGGAACTGATCGAGAAGGAGGAGGTCTCGGGACAAGTTCTTGCCAAGATGCGAGCCATGATATGGAACAGCCGTCTCGGACCGCTTCAGAACAAGTTTTACGTCGGCACGGGCAGTGCGATACGTTCCGGGCTGAAGGTGATGGTACGAGGTTCCGTCAACCATCATAACGTGTATGGCCTCTCCTTTACTATATCCGACATCGACCCCTCTTATACCGTCGGGGACCTGGAGCGGCAGCGCCGGGAGATACTTGAACGCCTTGCACGCGAGGGAATGATAGATCTCAACCGTCGGCTTTCGTTTCCAGAGGCTCCGCAGAAGATTGCCGTGATATCCGCAGAGGGCGCGGCCGGATACGGGGATTTCATGGATCATCTGCTCAATTCTCCGGAGGGTTTTGTGTTCTATCCGCTTCTGATCCCGGCCGTGATGCAGGGAGAAAGGACACCGGAAAGCGTGATTGAGGCTCTGGATTTTGTGGAATCTACCATTGATTTCTGGGATTGCGTGGTTATAATCCGTGGAGGAGGTTCAACCACTGACATGCATGGCTTCGATAATTACGAATTAGCCCGCAGAGTAGCGGAGTTTCCACTTCCGGTTGTAGTCGGGATAGGACATGAGCGCGACCGTAACGTTCTTGATGAAATCGCTTGCCGGCGTTGTAAGACTCCGACCGCTGTGGCCGATTTTCTGGTAGATTGCTGTCGGCATACCTGGAGTGTCGTCTCAAATGGAGTGGAGCGCGTGGCAGGATATGCCGCCGAACGTCTTCACGGGGAGAACATGCGTTTGACCGGTCTTGAAAATCTTCTGCCGCTCCGTGTAAACCGCTCTGTGTCTGTGGCGCAACGGAAGATAGATGAGTATGCGATGGATATCGAGCGTATCAGCGGGCGACGGCTAAGCATGTCGGGCAATGAGCTTGAGATCCTGCGGCTCAAGATGATCAATGCGCTGAAGGTCTTTACGGAGCGTCCCTCCATGCGGTTGCGGAGGCTGGAGGATATGTTGCGTGTGTTGAGTCCTGAGAATACCCTGCGTCGCGGCTACAGCATCACCCGCTGCGGAGGTAAAGCCGTATATGCCGCCTCAGAGCTTAAGGAGGGCGACACGGTCACTACCATACTCCACCGTGGCCGGATTGAATCGACAGTCCGAAATGTGGATGGCGATCACCGGTTTCTGTTATGAAAATAATCTATCCTAAGAATATATGGAAGAGAAAGAACTCACATATAAGGCGGCGATGACCGAACTTGAATCAATCATCGCCGCGATGGAATCTGACAGTTGCGACATCGACCGTCTGGCCGACTATACATCGCGCGCCACCACCCTGCTGAAATTCTGCAAGGAAGCTCTTTTCAAGACCAATTGCGAGGTTGAACGTTGTCTTGAGGATTTGAGGGCTATCGCACAGCAATGATCCTGTAGTGACCGGAAGTTATTCCCTGTAATACACCCTCTTGACACGCGGGGAGACGGAGGTTAGAATCTCATAAGGGATGGTCTCAAGAGTGTCGGCAAGGCGCTGCAGGGGGGCGTTGCGTCCGAAAATTTCCACGGTATCTCCCACTCGGCAGTCGATATCCGTCACATCTATCATGCAAGCGTCCATACAGATATTTCCGATTGTCGGGGCCCATTCCCCGTTAACAAACACCGAAGCGTTTCCGCGTCCGAAATGTCGGTTCATTCCATCGGCATAGCCGATAGGGATAGTGGCTATTCTTGACGGGCGTATGATCTTGCCGTGCCGTCCGTAGCCGATGGTAGTGCCGGGACCGTATTCCCTTATCGCGATGATTACGGTGCGGAGGGTAGAGACTACGGCAAGGGGTTTTTCCATCTCCGGAGGGAGCGTGTTGGCTCCGTAAAGCCCTATTCCGAGACGCACCATATCGAAATGGTATTGCGGAAAGCGCAAGATGCCTGCCGAATTCAGAATATGGCGGAGTATCTTCTTGGGGTACCGGCCGAGCATATAGCCTGTATATCGGGTGAAGAGGGAAAGCTGCATCTCGGTATAGTCATTCATGTCGGGGCAGTCGGCAGTAGCGAGATGCGAGAATACGGAATGTGCGGTCACTTCCTCGGTCCCGCAAAGGATATCCATCAGGCGCGGCAGCTCCTCCTCAACGAATCCGGTGCGGTGCATCCCGGTATCCAGTTTGATATGAATCGGATAATTCCTGATTCCGTTTTTGCGCGCCTCCGAAATTACATCCTCCAGCATCTCGAAGGAATAGATCTCCGGTTCGAGCCGGTTTGAGAACATCGAACGGTAGTTGACCACCTTGGGATTCATCACCATAATGGGCATGACTATCCCTTTTCGGCGCAGCTCGATACCCTCGTCGAGGACAGCCACTGCAAGATATGCCGCCCCGCAGTCCTGAAGAGTCTTGGCGATCTCATAGCTTCCGGCTCCGTAGCCGGAGGCTTTGACCATGCACACCATTCCTACACCGGAAGGAAGCGAACCCCGGAAATAATTGTAGTTATCTATTATCGCGTCTAAATTCACCTCCAGCACGGTCTCATGTGTTCTTGTCTCCAGCATTTCCGCCACCCCCGACAGCGGAATTTCCGGCGAACCCTTGATAAGGATAATTTCATCGGCGAAATCGGAAGGGGAGAGGGCAGAGGTGAGCTGACGGGCATCATCGAAGAATAGGGAACCCTCCGGGAAAAGAGAGGAGTAGGAGCGAAGCACGCGGCCGACACCGATGAACCTCCCGACTCCCGCCTTCCTGACCAGCCGTGAGATGCGCCCGTAAAGCTCCGTTGCATCCATATCCTCGTGATGAAGGTCGCTTAAGATCAAGGTGACGCTTTGTGAAGGAGTTTGCCGGCGCCGTATGAAGTCGAGAGCCGGACGCAATGACGAAAAATCCGAGGTATATTGGTCGAGCACCACCGAGCAGCCGTTTACACCCTCGCTGACATTGAGACGGGTGCCGATTTTATGAAGATTTCGGAAACGTTCGGCGATTGTGTCGCGGTCAATGCCGGAAAGCAACATGAAAGCCAAAGCGTTCGCTCCGTTTTCAAGGTCTTTGGAAAATGTAAGAGGAGCGAAAAAAACAGACTCCACTCCATCGAAAACATATCTGACCTCGCTCAGTCCACCCGCGCGTTCAGTAGCGCTAATCTGAATTGAAGCTTCAGGATCCCCTTTGAGACTCCACGAAAGGATTTTCTTATCTTCCGGCAGTTCCTTGGCCGCTTCCTTCAGCAGAGGATAGTCGGCACAGAAAATGACTGCTTTCACATTTTCCTGAGCTGCCAGTAGCATTTTCTCCCTCGCCTTCTCCGCCAGGGAACCGAAGCCTTCCGAATGTTGGTCACCGATGTTGGTGATGATTACCCAATCCGGCTGTATGCACTCCGCCAGCGGTTTCATCTCACCCTTGGAAGAGATACCGGCCTCGATGATTGCAAGAGAGGTAGATTGCTTGATCTCCCACATCGACAGCGGCACCCCGATTCTGGAGTTGTAGCTTCGGGGCGAGCGAGCGATATCGGCAAGAGGCTCCATAAGCTGAAAAATCCATTCCTTCAGGGTCGTTTTTCCGCGGCTGCCGGTCAAGGCAAGTATCTTGCCTTCGAACTCCGGTTTACGTCCCGCCACGCGCTGAAGCGCCGCCACTGTGTCGTCAACAATCAGCCAGTTGATATCTTCAGCGTTCTTCAATTCCTCGGGAATACGGTTTACCACGAAATCGCGTACACCCTCCCTGTAAAGAGAGGCAATGTAACGGTGTCCGTCATTGCCGGCGGTGGGGATTGCGAAAAAGAGGGTTCCGGACGGCGTCTCAAGAGATCGTGAGTCGGTCAGAAGGGTTGTGATCTCTGAAGGACGTGAGGGAATGGGAAGAGACAGAAGCGAGGCAATTTCGGATATCTGCATTTTAGGGGAGTAAAGGGTTTTACAATATAACGGAGAGTGTGACGCCCGGTATCAGTATTTCTCCTGAAGGGCCTGTAGCCAACCGAGGGTTTCGGGCATGATGAGGCGTCGGTTGACGGAAGTCGGCACAACAGATATTATGCCATGTTTGAGACACCATAAGTCGGTAGTCTCGTTGTCAGGCTCGTCATTGATTAATTCCCCGGAAAGGAGGTAGAATTTATGGCCGGCCGGATCGATATATTCCTTGTATTCATCATCCCAGTGCGCCCGGCATGGAGTGCAGACGCGCAGCTCTGCCGGTTCATCCTTGGTATCGGGAACATTCACGTTGAGGCAGATTCCCTCGGGGAGTCCGCGTGTGAGCACAGCCTCCGAGATAAGATCTACCGCACGGAGGCAGCCGGAGAAGTCGGCGTCGGGATTATGGTCGGTAAGCGAGAAGCCGACGGAAGGTATTCCGAAGGCGCATCCTTCGCAAGCGGCTCCCATCGTTCCGGAGTAAAGTTCGTTGACCGAGGCATTGGACCCATGATTGATGCCCGATACCACCATATCGGGACGGCGCTTAAGTATATGGTGCATAGCCAGTTTGATGCAGTCAACCGGAGTCCCCGTGGTCTTATACATCCGTGCGCCCATGAAATCAGGCACCGGGCTGATCCTCAGGGGATCGTTTACAGTGATTGCCATCGACTGGCCTGATCGGGGAGCGTCTGGACAAACCACCACGACGTCACCCAACCGGACCAGTCGTGAAATCAGTTCTCTCACCCCTTTTGCGTTTATGCTATCGTCGTTGCTGACGAGTATCAACGGTCGTTCATTCATATATTCAGATATTTATCTTTTTCTTTCTTAGGAAATAGTGCTGCCATACTGCGGCAGTCCTTCCTCCCGGGCGGGTGGAAAGAATATCCTTTTCCGGAAAGATGCGGTAGTTCTTCCGCATCGTATTGAAATCCTTATGCGCTTTCAGTATTGCTTTGGCATTAGCCGCTTCTCCTTTTAGAAGGAACATTCCGAAGGCCAGGGTATCAGCCAGACGGCGGAGAAAAAGTATTTTCCGGCCGCGTTTTTCAGGAAGGTTCTTATGAAGCAGCAGCAGGTTGTTACGGAAGTTGAGATAGGTCTTTTTGGGGTCTCCCTGAGCCAGTGAAGCTCCTCCTACATGATAGACTTTTGAAAAGGGGACGACGCAGACTCTCTTCCTGGCGTTCAGGATACGGCAGCAGAGATCGATCTCCTCCATGTGGGCGAAGAAATCGGGGTCGAGGCCTCCTATCTGGCGGTAGAGTTCGCGTCTAACAGTCAGACATGCTCCGGAGGCCCATGTGATATCGGCCGGGGAATCGTCATATTGGCCGCGGTCCTCCTCTGTAATTCCGAAAAGGCGTCCGCGACAGAAGGGATAGCCTAAGATATCCAGGAATCCTCCCGCAGCTCCGGCATACTCAAATCTTTTCCTGTCGTGCCATGACAAGATTTTTGGTTGTACGGCACCGACATCGGGATTATTTTCAAAGAAGGTAATTATGGGCTCCAGCCATCCCTCCGTGACCTCTACATCAGAGTTCAGGAGCGTCACGTATTCATAGTCGCACGTCTCGATGGCACGGTTATAGCCTTCGGCAAATCCGTAATTGCGGTCTAATTCAATGAGCTTAACCTCAGGATATTCCGTTTTTATCCATTCCCGCGAGGCATCGGTCGATCCGTTGTCGGCCACTATCAGGTCTGCCGTATCGCTGATTGTGTATCGCGCGGCAGTGGGCAGAAACTGTCTGAGCAGTTCAAGGCCGTTCCAGTTAAGGATAATGACACCTGTTTTCTTCATATCCGTGCAATAGATTTAAATCAGCACTCCCTTGAATGTGTCCGGCTCGCTTTCATCAATTTCCGCCAGCCGGACCCTGGAGATACGGTTGATAAGGTTCTCGGAATAAGGAGCCGTAACCCTCAGGTAATTAGGGGTAAACCCGTGCATAAGTTCCGAGTCTGAAGCCGGTTGCTCCCACAGGACATCATACTCGCGTCCGACCCTCTCTTTCATGAACTCGGCCAGCTTGCGGTCGGATAGTGCCGTGAGACGGGCCACTCTCTTGTGCTTCTCCTCCTGACTTACAGTATGACCAATGGCGAGAGCCGATGTGCCGGGCCGTTCCGAATAGGGGAACACATGGAGCTTATCCACGGGCAAAGATTCTACAAAAGCTAAGGAACGTTCCCATTCCTCCTCCGTTTCGCCACGTGCGCCGGCAATGATGTCTATTCC
>JAIDPP010000117.1 GCA_029062725.1 Muribaculaceae bacterium
AAAGGTATTGAAGGTAATGTTTCCATAATCTTATTTTATATAAAATTTTTTTCCGTCTATGATATATATACCTTTATCAAGGTTCTGTAATGATAACGCATCTTTTGCCACCATTGCTCCGGAAATTGAGAAAATGGTATATTTCCCGATATTTTGGTCAGCCTCGATATCCTCGACAGCTGTCGTTGTGTCATACCCTATCGTTTTCAGCCAATCTGATATCATAGACGCGGCATCGGAGGTTTGGGAAGAGCGGATCCATAAACTTGGCGAAAGGAAATCTCCATCGGGGATAAGACGTTTGGCGTCACCCTCCACACCGCTTATTCCGCTGCTTGCACTTGAGACGATAAGACCTATTTTCTTTCCCGCCATAGCCGAGCCATTATGGAAAAGATAAGTCTGCAAAGGAGCTGCCATGTTGCTCCACCATAATGGTGCTCCGATGATTATACAGTCATAGTCAGCGAGATTTACATTCACGGGGTCTATCGCCGGATAAGCGGCCGGATCGTTCGGATTGTTGCGGATGGCGGAGATCAGTGCGCTGCCGATGGCATAGTTGTTGGCCGCATAGTCCAAACCTTTTTCAGCCGGTTCTATACGCACAACATCCGCCTCTATATGTTTGGTAAGCTCGGTTACGATGTTATGCACATTGTTGGTGTAACTGTAATAGATTACAAGTGTCTTTGCCTGAATAGCAATTGCAGATACCATCAGGGCAAGAGATAACAATACTCTTTTCATATAACTTAAATTTTAAATGATTTCTACCATTGATGGATGGATTCCGAGATCGTGGAACAAAGCCATCTCATTCGGAGTAAGGATATAGTCCGGTTCTCGTCGGTCATTGGCGAGGATGAGTCCACTCTGGATGAAATAATGCTCAAGCACACATTCCGGAGTTGTACCATATCGGAAGGCAACATATTTTACTGCCTCCATCTCACATAAGGCTTTCGGCAACATGATTTTTGTTTTCATTTCTTTGATTTATTCATTCTTTAATCTACCTGTCACAATAAGGTCTAAGTGCATGATTGGAATCAACAATTTCCACACGCTGGAGAGACAGTGCGGAAATTGCCTAATCCAATTTCTGCGGCATAATCTACAATATGGGCAACGTGCTTGCTATTGATACGCTGAATGAGCGTAGAACTATTATCTCCAGTTGTTGATTGGTGATTTCAGAAGTGAAATATACTTTCGACTTTTCAGTCGCCGTGTTTGTCTGTGCATTCACAAAGGATACGTATGCGAGTCCGATAGCAAGTAATGCAAGTAATTTTTTCTTCATTAGGTTTATGAATTTTATTTTGCAAAGTTACTTAGAGATTATCATAGATATATTATATATTTTTCGGTGATTATAACCAATATCTCATAATACATCAAGTAGGAGACTGAACATTAGGATTTAACTACGAGATATAGGTGGCATGTGACCCATGATACAAATCGGAGTCAAAGGCTTAAAATAAAACTAACCAAGGAATTATAGTATAGTCAGGTTCTCTATATGAAACTACGCAAGCTTGCTTTCCTATTATTTTATTACGCGCTCTTAGACCCCTGCATTAACTATTTATGGGGAGTGGTTTAAACTTTTCTTATTCTTTTATACGACGCTCGCAATATTCTGAGGGGGTCTCACCGGTAATTTTCTTAAAACTGCGTGAGAAATGTTGTGGATAGTCAAAGCCTAATGAATAGGCTACCTCGGAAGAGTTCATTCCTGATACAAGTCGATTCTTAGCGAGTTGCATCACATATTGCTTGATATGATGGTTGGCGGTGTCACCGGTTGCCTTTTTGAGGACATCGCTGAGATAGGTCGGAGACATATTCAGTTGCTCCGAGCAATACTGTACTGTCGGTACGCCGCTCTTCAGCTGTTTTTCTTCCTCAAAATAATCCTTCAGAAGTTTTTCAAAGCGTGTGAGGATATCATTATTGACAATTGTTCTTGTGACGAACTGACGGTTATAGAATCTTTGGGCATATCTTAACAAAAGATTTATGAATCCGGCAATTATCCTGTTCTGCATCGCATCAGCAGGAAATCTAAGCTCATCCCTTATCTGCATGAACAGTCCAATAATTATCTCCCGTTCCTCTTCCGACATGTGCAAGGCCTCATTTATACGGTAATCGAAAAAAGAGAAATTTTTTATATCCTTTTCAAGTCCGGTTCCCTGCAATATATCCGGATGAAACAACAGTGCCCAACCGCTCAGATTCA
>JAIDPP010000118.1 GCA_029062725.1 Muribaculaceae bacterium
TTGGAAGCGATGGGGGCTTATCGAGGGGGTTCACTTCGTTGGCGGCAAGAAACCGCCCCGCACCTTTGCAAAACCGATAACTCCGCCATTTGACTATGAACACGTCATTTCCTTCTATAACGGTTCGGTTGCTGTGATTATATCACAAGACCGCCCCGGCTCGTCAAACTCGCTCACTCTATCGTGGCTCCTTGTCGATGAAGCCAAGTTTATTGATTACACAAAACTTAAGGAAGAAACGCTACCTGCCAACGGTGGTATCAAGTCGTATTTTGGCAAACACTCCTTCAATCACTCAATAATGATATTGAGCGATATGCCGCAGACTTCAAAGGGCAGTTGGTTTCTTCATTACCGCGACAAGATGGACGTGGAGCTTATCAAGACCATTGAAGCAACAGTCTATGAGATATGGCGAACAAAGGAGCGCATCCGGACCCTTAACGCCAAAGGTGAGCCGGTACCGGCCCATCTCAAAGGCTATCTGCGCCGACTCGACCGCAATCTTAACAAGATGCGGTCTGTCGCAGTCTACTACCGCGAGTATTCCTCAATCGAGAACCTGCAGCTTCTCGGAGAGAACTACATTAAGCAGATGAGGCGCGACCTTACTCCTTTGACATTCCAAACCTCTATCCTGTGTCAGCGGATCGGAATTGCAAAGGACGGTTTTTATTCCTCGATGCGCGAAGCACATAAGTACAACGCCAACGATAATCAATATCTCGACTCACTCGGATATGATTATGACTTCTCGACGCTCGACTCTCGCGCTGACGCTGACGTTGACCCGGACGCGCCTATCTGCATCGGCATGGACTACAACGCAAATATAAACTGGATTGTAGCCGGGCAACCACGCGACCGACGCCTCAATGTTATCAAGTCCTTCTACGTCAAGTTCGACCGTAAAATCCCGGCACTCGTCGATGACTTCTGCCGTTATTACTCCGGTCATCGCAATAAGACAGTGGTCTATTATTACGATGCAACCGCCCTCGGCTCAAACTATGCTGTCAACGACCAGGACTTCCATTATAATGTCGTCAAGGAATTTGAGGCTCGCGGTTGGCGCGTTGAGTCAGTGTATCTCGGTAATCCGATGCACAAGCACGAGAAATACCTGCTTATCAATAATGCTTTCGCAGGTAAGCAGCGGCTCATGCCGTTCTTCAACCGCGAGAATAACGATGATCTCATTCTCGCTATACAGTCCACAGGCGTAAGCCGTGGACGAAACGGCTTCGATAAAGACAAGTCCGGCGAAAAACTTGCGGAGTCCGAAGAAAACCTGCTCGAACACCGCACCGACGGTACCGACGCTTTCGATACATTATATATAGGTTGCGAGAAGTTCCCGTATCGGGAGGCGTTCAACCTACCGACTTCGGGAATTTTATAGCTTTGTTGAATCTCAAGCTGTGTATCTATGCATAAAATATCCACCGCCCAATTTGGAACGGTGGATATTTCACTTATCTAAACGTTGTTTATTCACCCTCGAATGTCAGCAGGGCGACGCCGTAAGAGAAACGTCCGCTCTCCGGAACGAGCAGCATTATCTGATCACCCGGCTCTATCGGCATGGTGCGCAACAGTTCATCAAGCGCGGCCACCGGTGCCACAGAACCTACATTGCCTACCCATGTAAGGTTTGTATACCATTTGTTCTCGGGAAGATTTATCCCTCGTGCGTTGATTTCATCTTCGAGTTTCTTGTAGAAGAACATCGAGGATATGTGGGGTATCACATATCGTATCTTGTTCAGATCTACGTCATGCAGACTGATGGCTCTCTCGATGGCATCTACGAAGCGAGCAATAGCAAATTCATTCAGCAGTTTCACATCCTGCTTGATGGCCCAAAGTGACTTTGAACCGATCTCATCTGCCGTGTAGTGTTTCCAACTGCGTATGCTCTTGTCTTCCATCCCCTCTGCACCCATATACATACATGCGGGCAGTTCGCCGGCGTAGGATACAAGTTCTATCCAGTCTATAAGCAGGTTCTTGTCACCATGCTTCTCCGGCTGGAGATGAACCGCAGCGGCACCGTCCGACAGCATGAATCTCAGGAAGTCCTTCTCAAAGGCAAGTATCGGATTGGCTGCCACCTCTGCGATGCAGTCATATTCCTTTTCAAAGAGCTTCGATAGAAGCACCGGCGATACAAGTTCGGAGTTGGCGCTTACCGCATTGTTACACCACCCTCCGGCTACAGCCATATATGCTACCTTTAGGGCGTTCAGACTCGTGAGGCAGACGCCGGCAGCCGAGAATATCTCCATAGGATATTTGAACGTCTCTCCATGCACCATTGCCGCCTGAGAGGGGAGCCACTGGTCGGGCGTTGAGGTGCCGAATGAGAGCAGTTGCGTTTTGTTCTTCTCCTCCTCGGATGCGAAGAGTCCGTTGATGGCGTGTGCGGCCATCTCTGCATTCGTGTGTGTAATCTGCTGGTTCGTGTCCAGTGCGTAGTACCGGCTCTTGATCCCGTTCTGTCGCAGGACGATGCTCTTCAGTCGTGACGGCTTGTCACCGAGTTTGCCGAGATACAGCTCCATATCATCATTCACGACTTTCTCGTTGGGAAAGTAGGATGACGTGGCTGTAATGTAAACTTTTTTCATTTTTTAGTTGATACCGCTTGGTATGGTTTTAATAATATTAATAATATTTTTCCTGATAACGTCCCTTCCCTTGTCTTATTATGCTGACAATCAGATGTTATATGATCCGACGTGATCCTTAGCTCCTTGTCAGTCCTCGTTTTCGCTTTTGACCTTTATCGCGTCGTATATTTTAAGATAGGTTCTTCTCAGTTGGTCGACGTTAAGACCGTTGTCAAGTGCCTCCCAGAACGTCTGTCCGTAGAATAGGAAGAGGAACGTCTGCGCGAATGCGAATGTATCGATATCTTTGGATATCTCACCTCTCGCAACCGCATCCCGAAGTATATCGTTCCATATGAACAGTTCGGCGGTGCGGTTCGAGAGATATTCGTCGTGCAAGTCGGGGGCTGTCGCGCGCAGCTGTAACAGAAATTCCAGATATGCATGACTCGCCTGTTGTACCGTGCATCCTGACAGCAAAGCGTGTAAACCGTTCATTGTTTTGCTGATAGAGGCCGTGTAGTTGTATATGAAATCCTTTAGTGAAGATATTTCTTTGGTTAAGTCCATCTTCTTCTTGAGATTCTGTTGGTCTACCCAATACCTCTTTACTACCTTTCGGTACAAGTCCTTTTTATTCTTCGCGTGATAGAATATCGCGCCTCTCGTCATGCCTGTTTCCTGCTCTATATCCGCAAGGGTGACACCATTGTACTGATGTAGCAGAAACAGCTTGAACGCTGCGTTAAATAAGATTTCCTGTCTGTTGTTCTTCTGCATATTCCGGGTTGTTATTGCAGACTACTGTGATTGTAGTAGCCGGCTTTCAAAACCCAAAGTTAACGATTATTCTCCATATCGTCAAATTCTCCCCTGATGTCGGTCAATAACATACCTTATAGTAGTTATATATCCCAAATAGATGCTGTCAGGTGATGAAGTGAAACCCCGGGGTAAGCATTTCTGTCGAAAATTCAGCATTTTTGAAGGCTGATCTTTCCCGTTGTCGTTTCGCAGATCGAATGAATCTGTCTATTGCAAATCGGTCACTATGTAATTATTTAGTTGATTTCACTCCATAAATGGATCTGGCGTTCCTCTTGAAGAAATATGTATAACCGACATACTATAAGCGAATTATAACGTTACATGAGCAATCTCCTCCGTTCCTCGAAGAGAGAAAAAGTAACATATCACTAAAAAAATCTCCTGAAAAATTTGGAGAATTGAAAATTAGGTTGTAATTTTGTTGGCGTACAAGACCTAACAGTACTCTATGATTGGTTTGACAACGTAAAGAGACGTAAGGGACAAGTAAGAGTAGTCGTGTCGTCGTCTTACTTTGGTCTTAACATAACAACTATAATGTATCACAACCGAATCAGGAACCGGTATAGCACGAGACCGGGGAATGATTCACCTAAAAATTCTTTCATCATGAAGAAATTTTTACTCAGTCTTGCTGCTCTTACATTGAGCACAGGCGCAGCGTTCGCACTGGACGCAATCTCACCGTACATCTCTGGTGTCAACTTCTCTGCCCCCGGTCAGGAGGAGGTGGATGAGGGCATGTATATGCTCGACAATCCAGAGGTCACTATCACAATGCAGTTCGAGGACTACGATGCTACTGGGGTGCAAGCTCTTGGCTATTCTCCCAAAGTCATGGTAGCAACCGGAATGGGCTTCGGAGTAGAACCTGTTCTGTACGAGCTCGACACTACCTCATCGCCCTCTGTCTTTACGTTCACAATGAACGAGAAAAGATGGGGTCAGCCCTATATGGGTATGCTGAATGCTGTTTGCATGGTATGCTTCGGTAAGGGTGAGGGAGATGATATGGAGCTCATGCTTGACAATGAAGAAGAGCCTCTGTTCTTCCAGGCAGTGTATGCCGCTGAGAATAACTTCCCTGCTCGATTCATGTATGCTTCTCCGAACGGAGTATGGGAGGACGAGACTTTTGCAGATGCATATAATCGCGGTGAGGTAAGTTTTGTATTCTCCAATCCTGTGACATTTACTAACCTGGCGAATATTGGTAAAATTAGATATGTCGGAGAGGGTTTTGACGAGTCATATGATATCACCGACTATACATCTGACTGGGATATGCTGAATGGACTTTGGGCTGTTACCTTTGCATTAAGCAACGAGGACTTTACGGCTGAAGACCTTTCTCGGATTGTGATTACCCTTTCTGGCGTTGAATCTGTTATTGGTGAGTCTTCCATCACCGTTAAGCCTTTGGAACTGAGCAACGTCGCATCTCCTGCTCCTCGTAAAATCAAGAAAGCTATGGAGCGCGACCTTACAAGTGGAAATGAACTTGTAAACATTTATAACGTTCAGGGTACGCTTGTGAAAGAGAGTGTTAACAGAACAGCTATCAAAGATCTTCCTGCCGGTCTTTATATTGTAGACGGCAAGAAGTACGTTGTACGCTAAATCCATTGAGTGGGGCGGAATAAATAGGTTTCCAAGAGCTGTTTATTCCGCCCCGTTCTCTTTTTTTCCATGAAGAATGAAAAGAATCATATTTTTGTTAGGTGGAATATTTTTATTCCTCTTATCTCATGCAGCTCCTGTTAAATTCGTCAGTTGTAAACCCGCAGATGGAAGTTCAATTGATGAGTTTAAGTTTACCCTAACTTTCGATATTACGGGAGCAGCTGAGAGCTTAGGAGCAGGAGAATGGGGCTTAGGATATGCTGGCAACTTAACTGAGCCTGTTCGGTGCACTACGTT
>JAIDPP010000119.1 GCA_029062725.1 Muribaculaceae bacterium
TAGTTTGCTCGGATATGTGTATTTGAGTAAGGAAATGGATGCCTTTTATTTTTCTCATCTGGTACTAGGCCTTCTCTCGGTCTTCCCAGAAATCGGCCACATGGGTGCGGAGTTCCTCCTCCTCGACCTCGATTTTCTTGGAGTCTATATCCAGATAACGGCGGAGGGCATCCCTGCGCTCGGCCACATCCTTTAATTGATCGGAAGTTATCATTGCTGTTTAGGAATTATCTTGATTGGGCGCTCTTTTTCCGTAGGGGAAAGAGCCGTAGTTCATTTCAGGGGATATTCGTCGGAATACATCCACTCGATCTCCTTTGCATATCGTTTCGCCACAACGGGGCGGCGGACCTTCATGGTGTTGGTCACCTCGCCGTGCATGATGGCGAAATGGTTGGGGAGAAGACAGATACGTTTTATTTTCTCATATCCTGCCACATCCTTCTGGAGCTTGTCGATTTCGCTCATCACAAAAGCGATGGCCTTTGGATTCCTCACGAGCTCTTCGGAGTCGGCGGCTGCTATTCCCTCCTTCTCGGCCCAGCGGCGCAACTGCGGGAAGTTGGGCACGATGAGGGCAGTGACGAATTTCCGGCGGTCGCCGATAACGGCCACCTCATCGATATATTTGTTTTCGGCCAGACGGCTCTCCATCATCTGCGGCGCCACATATTTTCCGTTGGAGGTTTTGAAGAGATCCTTCACTCGCTCGGTCAGCACGAGCTGGCCGGTAGGAGTGAAATAGCCGGCGTCGCCTGTGCGGAAATATCCGTCGTCGGTGAAGGCCTGCGCGTTTGCCTCGGGATTCTCGTAATATCCCGGGGTTACGGTCGGGCCTTTTACGAGTATTTCATCGTTATCGGGGTCGATTTTGACTTTCAGTCCGGGTAGGGGCTCGCCCACCGTGCCTATTTCATAATCTTTCTCGGGGAAGAAGGTGACGGTGGCTGTGGTCTCGCTCAGGCCGTAGCCGATGATGATGTCGATGCCTACTGAGCGGAAGAATTGGCATATCTTATCCGAGAGGGGGGCGCCGGCGGTAGGGAAGAAATTGGGGTCAGGGATGCCTATGGCCATTTTGAGCTTGGAGAATATGCGGGCGTCCCAGAAGCGGTATTCCTTCTCGAGCAGGTAGGGGACTTTTCTTCCGGCGCGTACGTAGCCTAAGTTTCTTTTGAAGCCGACGCGGATCGCGCGGCTGACCATCATCCTCTGGGCTTTCGACATGGCGGAGATCTTCTCCTTGACACCGGCATAGACTTTCTCCCAGAATCTCGGGACGGCGCACATCAGGTTGGGATGGACGGCGTGGATGTTCTCGGCGATCATCCGCGGATCATAGTTGACGGCGATGGCGATTCCTTTTGTAAGGCAGAAGAAACTCCAGGCCTTCTCCAGGATATGGCTCATAGGGAGGAATGCCATGGAGAGGTCGTCGTCGTTGATGGCGGTGAGGAGCTGGAGGTGCTTGTCGATGCAGGCATCATAGTTGGCATGGTTGATCACTACTCCCTTGGGTTCGCCGGTGGTTCCGGAGGTATAGATCAGGGTTGCCATGTCGTCGGGGAGGGCGCGTTCCTTACGTTTCTCCACCTCCTCGGCGATGCTTTCGGAAGCCTCCATTCCGAGGCGGACGAAGTCGTCCCAGAAAATCGAGACGTTGTCGCCGTCGTTCAGCTCGAGACCGTCGTTCTTGAAGATGACGATTCTCTTTATCTGTTCCGGATGACGTTGCCAATAGTCGTATGCGAGGGGGTACTGATGGCGGTCGCCGACAAAAAGGATGGAAGCTCCACCGTTGCTGACGACAAAATCAAACTGGCTCTGCGAACTGCTTGAATATATCGGGATAGCGGAGATTCGGTTTTTGAAGGCCCCGAATTCCGTGATAAGGATCTGTGGTGTGTTTGGAGAGCATATCGCTATGCGGTCTTTTTCTATGAGCCCGAGCACAGCGAGGGCCTTTGCGGCGACATCGACCTGAAGGGCGAATTCTTTCCAGGACGTGGAGAGCCATTCGCCATC
>JAIDPP010000012.1 GCA_029062725.1 Muribaculaceae bacterium
AAATGAAATAGTGTTTATTTTGACGCTATAGAACAGACAGGTAAAAAAGAACGAAATAAAAAAGAACGCTTATGAAAGCAGCAGAAGTGATGGCGGATCTCCGCCGTCGTTTTCCCAACGAGCCGGAGTATCTTCAGGCAGTGGAGGAGGTAGTGACCTCCATCGAGGACGTCTATAACGAATATCCTCAGTTTGAGGCCGAGAATCTTATCGAGCGCCTATGTATCCCCGACCGTATCTTCTCTTTCCGTGTCAGCTGGGTTGACGACAAAGGCAAGGTTCAGAATAATATGGGCTACCGTATTCAGCACAACAATGCTATCGGTCCCTACAAGGGAGGCATCCGTTTCCACGCATCCGTGAACCAGTCGATCCTCAAGTTCCTCGCCTTCGAGCAGACTTTCAAGAATTCCCTCACCACCCTCGCCATGGGTGGCGCAAAGGGAGGCTCCGATTTCTCTCCGCGCGGTAAGAGCGATATGGAGATCATGCGCTTCTGTCAGGCTTTTATCGCCGAACTCTGGCGTCAGATCGGACCAGACACCGATGTTCCCGCCGGTGATATCGGCGTGGGTGGCCGTGAGGTAGGATATATGTACGGCTACTATAAGAAGATGGCGCGCGAGTTTACCGGAACATTCACCGGCAAGGGTCTCGACTTCGGTGGCTCACTCATCCGCCCCGAGGCCACAGGCTATGGAAACTGTTATTTCCTTCTCAATATGCTCGCCACACGCGGCATCGACATCAAGGGTAAGAAAGTCGCAGTGTCGGGTTCGGGAAATGTTGCCACCTACACCACACGCAAGCTTACCGAACTCGGAGCGAAAGTTGTGTCAATGAGCGATAGCGGCGGCTCCATCATCAAGCCCGAGGGCTTCACCGAGGAGCAGCTTGATTATATATTCGATCTCAAGAATTATTACCGCGGACGCATCAGCGAAGTTGCCGAGAAATATCCTGACGTGCAGTATCTACCCGGCGAGCGCCCCTGGAAACATGTGAAATGCGATATCGCCATGCCATCGGCCACTCAGAACGAGCTTGACGGTGACGATGCGCAGGCTCTTCTCGACAACGGAGTGATCGCTGTCAGCGAAGGAGCCAACATGCCCTCCACTCCCGAGGCTATCAAGAAGTTCCTTGAAGCAGAAATCCTTTATGCTCCCGGAAAGGCGGCCAACGCCGGCGGTGTGGCGGTTTCCGGTCTTGAGATGGCACAGAACTCTCAGAAACTCTCATGGAGCGAGGAGGAGGTTGATCAGAAGCTCAAGAGCATCATGGAGAATATCCATCAGCAGTGTGTGAAGTATGGCAAGGAGGAGGGTTCCGACTTCGTCAACTACGTGAAGGGTGCCAACGTGGCCGGTTTCATGAAAGTGGCCCGCGCCATGATGGCCCAGGGTGTGCTCTAAGTTACGACAGACTTATCTAAGTATAAATGAGGCCGGTGTGTCAAAATTCAGGATTTTGACACACCGTAATTTTTTGTCCGGATGGCGAGGGTGCTGTCAGAATGGTTCGGATGGTAGGCGGTTGAGATT
>JAIDPP010000120.1 GCA_029062725.1 Muribaculaceae bacterium
ATTTTTCATTATCTTTGCCTTCTCTGCGAAGACAAACAATGTAACTTCCCGCTTCGGGGAATTGAGCGTGTAAAATTACCTCCTATTTTGCGTTCTACAAAGTTTTTTGAGATAAATTTACATATATAATATCTTAATTATTGTTAACAATATGCCATTTCAGCAAACTAATATTAAAATTAATGCCTTATTAGAGTTTAATCTTAATAAACCCTAACAAGGCATTTTAGTTTTATTCCCTCACTTCGGGGATCAAGGATGTTTTTCAACCTATCAGCGATCCTACTTCCGTTATATCGCTTATGATGTTGGGATGAGTCTGCGCATCCTCCTCGGGGGTCCAGCCGATACCTTTTATCCAAAGCACCTGACAACCTATCCTTTCGGCCGGAACGATATCCTTTTTATAGCTGTCTCCGACCACCAATGTCTCATCTGCCGAAAGACCCAGTGCCTTGACTCCCAACTCGAAAATCTTGGGATCAGGCTTGCGGACGCCTACCACAGCGCTCTCAATGATTTTCTTGAAATATCCGTCGATTCCGAAATCCTTAAGGACACTTTCCACATTGCCGTAGAAGTTGGAGACGAGCACCATAGGATATTTCTTCCCGAGCGATGCGAGCACAGGCTTCGCCTCATCCACCTTCGCCTTTGCAACCTGATAGCAGTAATCGGCCGCAGCCTTGGCCTTCTCCTCCACTTGCGCCGGAGGGAAGTGGCCGTTTTCGGAAAGCCACTGAAGTTCGAGACGCATCTTGATCAGAAGAAGGTCACCGAAATCATGCTCGGGAAGGATATGGCGCGTCCTGGCAAGTTCGCGCTCCGCAAAAACGTATGCCTCGCGGAAAGTCGGTTTATCGACTGCTATCCCGGCCTCCTGATACGCTTTCCATATCACTTCGCTCCAATGATCGCCCCCAGTGTCGAGAGTGCCTCCGTAATCGAAGATTATCCCCTTTATTTTGCTTACATCTAAATCCATAACTATAATTCATAATTGGCGATGCGCCACGCAGCATCGGCCTTGTTTCAAATTCACGGTTCCTGATTAATTGTAATCAATACCCTCCATTCTCGAGTTCCTCGCAGAAGGTGTTGCAGATGTGTTCGTGACGCACCATCATATATATTAAAAGGATATTGAGCACGGTTAGTTCAAATGCGAAATAAAGCCAGGGCATCCTGAAGATCAGGATAGCCGCGAAAAGGGCGAAACAACGCGTATTGAAAGAAAGGATATTGGTGTATTTCATCAGCGGCTTGCTCTTGGCGCGGAAGGCGTCGCGGAAACTCTGAGGAATTTTCCCTCCGAATCTCTTGCGCAGTTCGCGGCGCAGACGCTGCATGGCGGGAGTCCGTTTCTCCTGCCCTACGGTATAATTGGTATAGAAGGCCAGCACGAGTTTCTGCCAGAAGTCATGCTTCCAGCTCAGGGAGTGAAAGCGCTCCCAAAGTAGTTCGGCGCGTTCAAGTTCGCTCCCCTCCTCACCCTTGAGGAAATAGAGGTGAAACTGTCGGTAATAGTCGGCCATCGCCGCCTGAATGGCATGCATCGATCCAGTGACTACAGCCACAACCCATATCACCCATTTATGAGCCATGAAGAAATCGCTCGTAACGTTCTCGCGCAGACAGATGGCTATATATATGGCAGCAAACCATAAGTCGCCGCTCAGGCCGTCGAGTATGCGCCCGAGGCGTGAATACTGTTTGGTCATTCGCGCAAGCTGTCCGTCTGCACTGTCGAAGCTGTTGGCCCAGACAAGCAGCACCACTCCGGCAAGGTTAATCCAGAAGTCGTTGAAATAGAAGCATATTCCGGCACCTATGCCGAGAAAGATGGAGGCAATGGTGATGGCATTGGGGGTGACGCCCAGTTTCGCCGCCAGACATGCCCACGCATAGCCTATCGGCCGGTAGAAGATAAGGTCGAATGTCTCCTCCGTATCCATCGACTTGAGGGAGTCCTTATATCCGCTGCGTTTATTCTCTTCTCCTGTCATAATCACTCCTCCCTCCCTTTTTTCCATTCTTTTATCGACTGGAGCACGCACTTGGCGATAAATGGAGCGGCCTCCTGACGGCATGGTGCAAAGCTCGGCCAATCGTTGAAATCTATGATACGTACCGTGCCGTCGCGGTCGATGATGCAATCGCCTCCGTAGATCTTCACATCCATCAGATGGCTCGCGCGGTCGCACATCTCCCGGAGCGCCTCGGGATCGAAGTTGAGATGCTGCGGCTGCCCGTTGACATCCTCATCGCCAAATTTACTGTGATGCTGCTCGAAGGGATAGAACCAGTAGAAAAAGGGCTGTCCCTGCACGGCATAGAACTTTATGAGGTCGCCGACAAGATGACGGTTGATTACGGCCCGCTTGATTCCGCGGTAGAAATACTCATGCAGCACCTCCTGTGCCTCTTCGATATGGCGGCAGTAGCTGACATCCTCCTTGTGCATGGCGTGGAAATCGCCTCGTTTTATCCAACAGGAGGCGAATCCTGATTTCTCAAGCTCCGGGCGTACATCCTCATTGGTATTGACTATCAGAGAGTCGGGATAGGGGATATTGTTACCTAAAAGGATTCTGGTCATACGCTCGCGAGTGCAGTTCTCGATGCCGAAACCGGAGTTGATCACAAGCCGGCCCTCCTCCTCGAGAGCCTGCAACTTCTCGATAGATTTCTGCCCGCGACACATATTGAGAATCACACGTTCCTCAACATCCATTTCAAGGAACTGCTCCTCACTGTATATATTCACTTTGCATCCGCGTTTGCGGAGCGCATCAGCCGCGGCGTTTAGAATGGCGGCGTCGTTTCCGATATGGTTGGGAGAATAGGCGCCGGCGCGCAGCACTCCCGCAATCTGTATATCCATTTTATTTTATAAATTCCTCCGCCTTGCGGATATCGCCGGCGTGGTCAACATCTATGATTTTCCCCATGTCGTATCCCTTGATTCCGAGTCCGGCGGTGATCAACTCCCTCTGAAAATTGCGCATCCGGCTGACGCCTCGCTCCATACAGCTGTCGAGCACGCCGACCGCCGAGGAATCGAGCCCGTAGATTCCTCCGGAGACAAAAGTGGCCTCCCTTTCCGGACGGTCAAGGAAAGCTGTGATGAATCCATCGGGTCCCACCTCCACATAGAGCGGTTTCTCATCATCGATATAGCGGGTGAGCGCCATCATCCCGTCGATTCCTTCAGGTGCCGATGCGTATGCCTCGACATATTTCCGGAAATCTTCCTCGTGGAAGATCGTATCTACAGTGGTGGCGATAAAACGACCGTGGCCCTCGAGAAGATGCGCCACTTCATAAAAGCTGTGCATCGAGGATGGGGTGCTCTTAACCACGATGTCGAGCGTGACCGGAATGCGGTCGCGCAGGTCATAAAGGAAATCGCGCACCTCGGTCATCTGTTCGTTGACAATGACGCCGATTCTTTCCGCTCCGTTTTCGATGAAAATATCGATTAGACGCCCGATCATGGGGCGCCCCCCAAGAGGCACGAGCGGCTTTGGATAGGCCACTCCCTCTTCTACAAGACGTGAACCCTCGCCGGCCGCTATTATTCCGTAATTCATATCTAATCTTTCAAATTATAATTTCCTGAATTGCTCGCTTTTCAACGCCGGACTAACCAAGTTATCCATTCTGAAATAGAGCAATCCCTATTGTAGATGCTTCACTATAAAGTCTCCTTGCTCAAATCCACCGTCTTATCCTGACCTCCGCGTTCGGCGCGTGCCTTACGCAGGGGATCAGCCGTGGCGCGGCGGTAGCGCTCACGGTTGCGGAAGAGGTCGATCCCTTTATAGATGGCCTCGCGCATAGAAGTGGCATCGGCCTCCCCTTTCCATGC
>JAIDPP010000121.1 GCA_029062725.1 Muribaculaceae bacterium
CCGCGCTCACCGAGCTTATATTCTATGTCCTTGTCGGCAATAAGGTCAAGCGATTCATCACTGAATACGAGATCCACTCCGTCTAAGGCGAAAAGTTTCTGATACTGACGGATAATAGCGTTCTTAGGTTCGGTAAGTATCCGAAGGAGCACCGGCTTGTCGAGAGGTTCAAGACTTGTGAGCACCGGAAGTCGGCCGATGATCTCGGGGATAAGGCCAAAACTCTTGAGATCCTGCGGCATAACATATTTCATCAGGTTCTCGCGCTGCTTCTTCATCTCCTTGCCGTCGTGGCCGAATCCTACGACATGTGTGTTAAGACGCGACGCTATCTTGCGCTCGATTCCGTCGAAAGCTCCTCCACAGATGAACAGGATGTTTTTTGTATCCACAGGAATCAGTTTCTGTTCCGGATGCTTGCGGCCGCCGTTTGGAGGAACGAGCACCGTGCTCCCCTCAAGAAGCTTGAGAAGCCCCTGCTGAACTCCTTCGCCGCTGACATCGCGGGTGATGGAAGGATTATCGCTCTTACGGGCGATTTTGTCGATTTCGTCGATGAAAACAATACCCTTCTCAGCACGCTCCACATCATAATCGCAAGCCTGAAGGAGTCGGGTCAGCAACGACTCTATATCCTCTCCCACATATCCTGCTTCTGTCAGGACCGTGGCGTCAACGATGGTGAAAGGCACATCAAGCAGACGCGCGATCGTCTTGGCGAGAAGAGTCTTTCCTGTCCCGGTGGGACCTACAAGGATGATATTCGACTTGTCGAGATCCACATCATCTTCCTCACCATCCTTCTTGGTGTCGTTGATTCTTTTATAGTGGTTATATACCGCTACGGAAAGATATTTCTTAGCCTCCTCCTGACCGATGATATATTGGTTGAGGAATTCATGTATCTCTTTCGGTTTCGGAATGGAAGGGGCCTTGGCCGAGCTGCCCTTCTTCTTAGAGTTCCTGACCTTAAGCTGGGTGTCGCGGGCTTCATCGATGAACCCTATACAGTCGGTGCAGAGGTTTAGTCCGTCGAGCACCTTCACTACAGGCGTCGCCGCGCTGTCCACGTTGCCGCACATCGAGCAAATAAGGGTCTGCTTGTTTGCTGCCATCTTTTTCTGATTATTTCTTGTTTCTGTTCTCCAGAATGGAATCGATCATTCCATATTCTTTGGCCTCGGCGGCAATCATCCAGTAGTCACGATCGGAATCGGCCTCGACTTTCTCGAAAGGCTGACCTGAGTGTGAGGAGATGATCTTGTAAAGTTCCTCCTTTAGTCGAAGGATCTCGCGAGCCGTAATCTCGATATCGGATGCCTGACCCTGAATTCCACCCATCGGCTGATGGATCATCACTCGTGAATGGGGAAGAGCGTAACGCTTCCCTTTCTCTCCCGCTACGAGAAGCACGGCCGCCATAGAGGCTGCCATTCCGGTGCAGATCGTGGAGACGTCGCTGCTGATATACTGCATCGTGTCATAGATACCCAGGCCTGCATATACAGATCCGCCGGGGGAATTGATGTAGAGGGAGATATCCTTCTCGGGATCAACCGAGTCAAGATAAAGCATCTGGGCCTCTATGATATTGGAGCTCTGGTCGGTAACTTGAGTGCCGAGGAAGATAATACGGTCCATCATAAGACGCGAGAAAACGTCCATCTGCGTCACATTGAGCTGACGTTCCTCAAGAATATATGGATTCATATAGTCGGCGGTAGGAGCCGAGATCATGGCGCCGGCCTTCCTGTCGATATATCGTGTGTAGGAATCAAGCGTATTGCCGCTCATCCCGAGATGATTCACTGCGAAGTTTCTAAAATCGTTTTTTTGCATATTGCTCTTTTTTTATACGTTTTAAGTGGACCGGCCGGCCTAAAGGCTTGGTACGGTCCACTTAAGATATAACAATTATCATGCCAAATCTATCGAATCAGGTTTTCGGAGTATCCCGCAAGATGATCCGGCAGGCACGATTACGTCTGTTTAGTCTTTACTCAGCAGTCTGGTTGCGGAAGAGATCGTTGAATTCCTCTACAGCTACCTCTTTGTCGTCGGTAGTCACCGCGTCGCGGATTGCATCGAAGAGCTTGAGGTCGCCGGTCTGGTTGTAGATCTGCTGAGCGGCCTTCTTGTCCTTGAGGATATCATGTGCATAGCGGTCGAGGGATTCCTCGGGGACATTCATCATGCCGTACTGTGCAAGCTGCTGACGGGCGATCAGGCGTGCGGTCTGGAGAGCATCCTCCTCAGTAACCTTCACGTCAAGCTGCTTGGCGATGGCCTCCTTCACAAGTTCCCAGATCAATTCCGGACGCATGCGTGCATATTCGGCATCGATGTTCTCGGGAGTAAGACCCTCATTCTGCTGCATGAGGAACTGCTTGAGAACGTCGTCAGGAAGAACGATATCCCCTACGGCGTCAAGGATGGCTTTCTTGGCATCGATCGAGAAACGATAGTTGGAGTCGTTGGCAAGAGCGCTCTCGATAAGTTCCTTGAGGGCTTTCTTATAATCCTCCTCTGTCTTCACCTCGTCGTTTCCGAAAACATTCTTATAGAACTCCTCACCATCCTCTGCGGGTTTAAGCACGATGATCTCCTTGATCTCGAAATTAAAGTCGCCCTTATGGTTTTCAGCATCCTCCTTGCTTATGTTGAGCATGGAGCTGAGCTCAGCGGGATTACTGTCACAAGTGGCTGCGGGGTTGAATGTGAAAGTCTCCCCTACCTTTTTCCCTACGAAGATATTCTTCTGATCATCATTCTTGAAATACTCGGGAGCCACGATACCGTTCTCAACCACGATACCGCCATCTTTTACGGTGCCGTCCTCATTGAGCTCGGTGATGACACCCTTCACCAGTGCCGTACCGTCAACAGTATCGCCCGGCTCCTGCTTGCCGAAACGACGGCGGAACTGCTTGTCCTGTGCGTCCATCATCTCGTCAGTAACCTTGATCGAGTAGTAGGGAACGTGGAGATCCTTGTTGACATGGGTGTCGATCTCAGGAGCAACACCGACCTTGAACTTCAGGGTGAAGTCCTTGCCATCGATATCGAACTCTTCTCCCTGCATCGGGATAGGGTTGCCGAGCACGTGAAGATTCTCGTTCTTGATATATTCGTAGAGGGCGTTGCCGACCTCGTTGTTGATTACGTCGTATTTTACAGACTTGCCGTATTTCTTGTTGATGATTCCGGCAGGAACCTTACCCGGACGGAAACCGGGTTCGGCATGCTTCTTGCCGATCTCTTTAAGCTGGTTCTTTACCTTATCGGAGTAGTCATTCTCTTCAAGCGTAACGGTAACGATACCGTTCACGTCGTCGATTTTTTCGAAATCTACTTTCATTGCTTAGATATCTTGTAATATTTGTTTATTATTTCAATAAAATCAGGTGTGTGGGCTTAACATCCCCCAAACAAATTGCAAATTTACGAAAAATCGCTTAAATATCGGCAATCCGTATGATTTATTTGCTTTTTTTAAGTATATTGGCTACTTTTATTCCTTATAACCGAGTTCAGGAGAAGAAATGTTTGAACAACCTGACAGCATCCTGATGGTCGCTTACTCCTGCGGTCTCGCGTGCGGAGTGCATTGCCCAGATAGCACATCCCATATCCACTCCCGGCATGTCGATCTGCGAGGAGGATATGTTGCCCAAGGTGGAGCCGCCGGCCACATCGGAATGGTTTACAAAATACTGGCAGCTGACACCGGCTTCATCGCATAGCGAACGGAACACTGCGGCACTGAATCCGTCGGTCATATACTTGCAGTTGGCGTTGATCTTAACAACCGGACCTCCACCGATCACCGGATGGTTCGTGGGGTCATACTTTTCGTTATAGTTTGGA
>JAIDPP010000122.1 GCA_029062725.1 Muribaculaceae bacterium
CACCCATAGAGGGCATGAGGGATCAGGATTCATGGCCGGAGTCTCGGCAGGGTATATGTGGCCCATAGCGCGACATTTGTCGCTCGACGCCGGAATCGGGATAGGTTATCTCCGGGCCCGCGACAAGGTGTATGCGCCTCTTGACGGCCATTTCCTTTATCAGCTAACCAAGAACATCAATTACTTCGGACCGCTGCGACTCAAGCTTTCGCTTGTATGGCGGATACCAAAATGAAAAATCAATCGGTGAAATGAAAATAAATAGATATATCAGCTCAGCCATAGCGGTCGGTGGTCTCCTTTTGCTGCCTGTGCTGGAATCATGCCGGACTGAGATCTGCTATAACCATTTCCCTGTGGCGGATGTCTCACTTTCCTGGGAGCAGGAATGGGAACGCGACTACGGTATGGGTCATTACGCCGCATGGAATAAGGACTTTTACGGATTTGAATATGGCGAGCTGCGTCCTCCCACACCGGAATGGGTCTCGCTCGTAAGATATTCTAAAGAGGGGGATGTGACAAGTGAGAAGTATTTCCCTTCGGAGGGAGGGGAGCTGATGCTCAGCCCGAAATATGACGACTCCTTTTTGCTTTATAACGGCGATACGGAATATATAATTCTGACAGATCTTGCTTCCTTGCCGGACGCGCGAGCGACTTCAACCTCCCGGACACGCACCTCAATCTCTTATGTGATGGAACGTCATCCCGATGCGCGTTCGGTGAATCCTCCGGACATACTCTATTCAGCTTATCTGGGTAATCTTCCGGATGTTAAGGTCCATGAGAAGGAGACAGTGCCGGTGATGATGCAACCGTTAGTCTATACCTACCTTGTCCGCTATGAGTTTGAAGAGGGTTTGGATCATGTGGCACTTGCCCGCGGTGCTCTCGCCGGAATGGCAGAATCAGTATATTTGCGCGACGGGCGCACTTCTGACCGGACCAACATCATCCTCTACGACTGCGACGTTAAGGAATATGGCTGCGAAGCCTACGTAAGATCGTTCGGCGTTCCGGGATTCCCGGATAAGTATTACGGCCGCACGGCTCCCGGGGAAATTACGGGTCCCTATACCCTGAATCTGGAGGTTATGCTCAAGAACGGTAAGACCACGGAATTCAATTTCGATATCTCCGACCAGCTTAAAAACCAACCGAGGGGAGGAGTGATTACGGTAGGGGGGATCTCCATAAAGGAAGAACAGGCCAAGCCCGATCCTGTGGAATCAGGCTTCGACGTGGATCTTGACACCTGGGGCAGCGGCATCGATGTCGATGTTCCGATGAATGTGGAATATACATACGGAAAAGATAATAAATAAGCGCTCATAAAACTGAATAAAGAAAAATAAAATAAACATCTAAAACTACACATCAATGAAAAGATCGTTCATTTATCTGGCAGGCTGCGCTCTTGCGCTCACTGCCTGCACTTCGGAAGAAGTAGTAGATGTAGGCGTTCATCGCAATCCTATAGGTTTTGAGAATGCCGTTATGAAGCAGAGCCGTGCCGGTGACCAGGCTTTGCAGGGAGATTTGACAAAGGATTCTTTCGACAAGTTCCTCGTATATGGTTTTTATACCATGAAGGATCAGACCAACAATCCTATACAGGTATTCTCCGGTGAGCCTGTGACGAAGAGCGTTGATGGAGGCAAAACCAGTTGGTCATACGTCAACACGCGTTATTGGGTGCCCGAAGCTTCTTACAATTTCTTTGCCTACAGTTGTGCGGACGTTGCCCTCGACAATATCTACGGCACAGTCGGCCTTAGCCTTAACGAGAATTCGAGCGAACGTCAGATGACAATCTCCAACTATCGTTGCGACCAGGTCCATAACCATGACCTCATTGTTGCTCAGGCGAGGAATCTTGTCGGACAGGCTATTACCGAGGATAATCCTACTCCCAACCCCAACGTATCCCTGAAGTTCGAACATGTCCTTACGAAGATCGATGCGGTATTCACCAGTGAGTTTTCCGGAGAATACGATGTTGTCATCAAAGATGTAAGGATCGTGAATTTCCGCAATATCGGCTCATTCTCCAGTAACAACTCCAAATGGAGTGCCGAAAGAGAGGTCAATTCCACGGGAACAGTAGTTCCGGCCAGCATCCAGCTTCCCTTTGGTGGACCCAATGGCGAGGGTGTTTCAAACGCTGCCGAGTATAATTCCAACGGCAGCGTGAAGAGAGCCGAAAAGAAGGCTGCCACCGGCAGTGTGTACATGATCCCCTATTCCTACTCTCAGAATGACGTTCAGCTCAGGTTCAGTCTTGACCTCTATAAGGGAGAGGAGCATACTTCAGCGACTCTTGTGTTAGGACGCGATATGACCGGCACATGGAGTCCGAAATGGGAGCCCGGAAAATATTACACATATAATATCCGTCTGACAGGTACGGCCACCAATCTACAGCCTATAGTATTCGAGACGGCTACGGATATGAATGTCGAGGGTTGGACCTCCGGCTCCAGCACAGCCACAGATATCTCCTTCTCAGCTAACTAAAACTCTACTATACTCCTCTCGATCAGCGTCGTCTTCTTTACAGCGGGCGACGCTGATTGAATTTTGATACCTTTTTGCGTGTTATGAACAATCCTTTTGATTACCTCCCTGATAAGCCATGCCGGGAAGCTTTCTTGAAACTTCTCTCCCGAATTGAGGGGATGAAAAAGAGCGAATGTCCGGAGGAGCGGGCCTTCTGCCGCGAACTTGAATCCGGGAAGATGCTCGGGGTGATGATAGCGTCAGGCGAGGACGGAGAGCGTCATATCCTTTATGCTTTCTCAGGTCAGCTCGGAGCGGGTGGATTCCATTATCCCGGATTTGTCGGACCGGTGTTCGATTATCTGGATCCGGCCGGCTATTTCAAGACCCGTGAACGGGAGATATCGCTCTGTAACCGGGAGATAGCCGAATATGAGGCCGGAGAATTTTTCGGACTGCGCAGTAGATATGAGGCAGAGAAGGAACGGGTTGACAGGGAGGTAGAAGCGGTTAGAAAACGATACCGTCTCTCGAAAAAGGAGCGTGATATCCGTAGGGAAGAGGGAGTGAATAAGGATGAACTGAATGAGATGGTCCGGCAGAGCCAGTTTGAGAAGGCAGAATTCCGGAGACTTAAAAGGAGGCTGATGGAAGAGCTTTCCCACATTGAGGAGGAATATAGGGAGGCTTGCCTGCGACTTGAGTCCATGAAAAGAAAACGGCGAGCCGATTCCGAGGCTTTGCAAGGCTGGCTTTTCGATAATTTCAGATTGCCTAACGCGCGCGGAGAAAGCCGGAGTCTGGCGGAGATATTCGCTGAGACCCCTTTTCGTATTCCTCCCTCCGGGGCCGGGGAATGTTGCGGACCCAAACTTCTTCAGGAAGCCTACCGTAAGAGACTGCTTCCGTTGGCGATGGCCGAATATTGGTATGGACGTCCGAAAGAAGGTGAGATCAGAATGCATGGCAGGTATTATCCGGCGTGCCGCGGAAAATGTGTTCCTGTTTTGCAGTGGATGCTACAGGGGCTTGAAGTTGAGCCTCCACTTGGCGCAGCGACCTTCTCAAGGACGTTGCCGGAGCCGGAGATAGTATTTGAGAACGAATGGTTCTGTGTGGTAGAAAAGCCTTCCGGTATGCTCTCCGTACCCGGGAAGGGGAGCGCTTTATCTTTGCAGCAATGGCTCATTAATAAATACGGAACCGCACGGGGGATAAAATTGGCTCACAGGCTCGACCGGGATACATCGGGTTTGGTCATGGCAGCGTTCGGCGACCGCGCATATAAGGAGTTGCAGGCCCTTTTTGCAAAACGCCTTATTCACAAAACCTATGTTGCGGATCTTGAGGGTGATTGGCGGATAAACGGACTTCCTCAGTCGGGCAGCATTGAATTGCCCCTATCCCCCGATTGGTTAGACCGACCGCGGCAGCTGGTGGATCATTCAGGAGGGAAGGAAGCGCTGACGCTTTATGAGTTCGGAGAGGTCTCGCAGGGGAGGAGCCGGGTGTTATTTCATCCGCTTACGGGCCGCACACACCAGTTGCGTGTCCATGCCGCAGCCGTCGAAGGTCTCGGGATGCCAATTGTCGGAGATCCTTTATATGGAATCACGGGAGATTCAACATGCGGCAACATAGAGACCAAATTATCCGGAGACTCCGGAAGTGGGCGGCTTCATCTTCATGCTTCGCGTATAGAATTCGATTTCCCTCCTGATGGATGCCATTATGAATTTGAATCCCCCTTACCTTTCGTATAGAAGAATTTTATCTATATTTTTGATTGAGGATTGCAAAAGACGGAGAAAAGGATTATCTTTGTTTTGCTCTCACGATTTGAGTGAGATAAGATACCTGCCTGAACTAAAAACCACCGATAAAAATGATTAAGGAGATAAAGGAATATAACCGTCGATTCGTAGAGAATAAGGAATATGAGCGCTTCGCAACCAGCAAATATCCCGATAAAAAGATTGCTATAGTGACCTGTATGGACACTCGCCTTATCGAACTTCTCCCTGCTGCTCTCGGCTTCCGCAACGGGGATGTGAAAATCATAAAGAACGCGGGGGCGACGATAGTGAATCCCTTCGACTCCACGATGCGTTCCCTTCTTGTCGCCGTCTATGAGCTCGGAGTCAACGAGATCATGGTCATCGGTCACACCGGCTGCGGGGTGCAGGGGATGAATGCCAACGAGATGCTACGGCTTATGCGTGAGCGAGGTGTGAGTCAGGAGCATATCACGCTTATGGAGCATTGCGGGATCAACCTCAAGGAATGGCTTCACGGTTTCGAGGATACTGACGCCGCCATCCGTGAGACCGTGGATCTCATCTCCCATCACCCGCTCATGCCTCCCGAGGGAGTGAACGTCCAGGGATTTGTAATGGATAGCTATACCGGGGAATTACGTCATATCGAGGATTAAAGCCGATGCAGCGGATATTGACATTATTCCTCTTTCTCTCAGGATTGCTCGGATGTGGAAACAGGGGCGGAGCCCAGCTGATTCAACGAGCCGGAGAGTTTGTAAGGAACGCCTTCGACACGCACGCCGACAGTGTTGCCGCCGGCGATTCGCTGACACCTGCCGAGCAGCTATTGCGCGATTCGTTGCGTCTTCAGGAGATGGCCTTGCGTCTTCAGGAAATGAAACTCAACGAGATAATGCTCCGCACGCAGCTTGCCGACGCCACAGGTCGCAACCATACGGCCGACTCCATCCGCCGTGCCGAGCGGAAGCGGGAGATCGATTCGCTGCGTAAGATCACTCCCGGAGTGCCGGTGCTTGTGGAGGGCGACACCCTCTTCAAGATCTATACCTCCATGGGCGGAGTTTCTCCGGCTGACCGTGCCGAGCGCATCGCGGATGCCATAACGAAGATAGGAAAGGAGCGCCGGCTGCGCCGTGATACCCTCCACATACTTGACAACGAGATGTATCTCGACATCATGTATGGCGACAAGGTGATAATGAGCCTCACCGAGCAGGATGCCCTCTGGGTCGGCAAGACACCGCGCGAACTCGCCGAGCTTTACCTTCCTCTCCTCGACGCCAAGATACGCTACCTGAAGAATGAGAACAGCTTCTGGCAGTTTCTGCGGCGTGCGGGTATGTTTGTGCTTGTAATATGCATCCAATATCTTATATTCAAGCTTATCAACCGTCTCTTCCGACGACTGCGACGACGGATAATCCGAATCAAGCAGGTGAAGAAGAGGGGGTTGGTGATACGCGATTACGAGCTGCTGAACTCAAAAAGTGTCACGCGCGGAATCCTCTTTGCCTGTAATCTCGTTAGGGTTCTCCTGCTATTTACCGTACTGGTCCTGACAGTTCCGATCCTATTCTCCATCTTCCCGCGGACCGAACATCTCGCCATGACCCTCTTCCACTACATCATCGATCCGGTGAAGATGGTGCTCAAATCGGTTGTGGAGTATATCCCCAACCTCTTCATAATCGTGGTGATATGGTATTGTATCCGGTATATTGTTAAAGCTTTCCGCTATCTTGCCTCCGAGATAGAGAACGAGAAGCTGCATATTTCCGGCTTCTATCCGGAATGGGCGCAGCCGACCTACAACATAGTGCGTTTCCTTCTCTACGCCTTTATGATTGCGATGATATATCCTTATCTTCCGGGCTCTCAATCGGGAGTGTTTCAGGGGATATCGGTCTTTGTCGGGCTTATTGTCTCTTTAGGATCGAGCACGGTCATCTCCAACTTCATAGCCGGATTCGTGATCACCTATATGCGACCCTTTAAATCGGGAGATTTCATAAAGGTCAAGGACACGGTGGGAAACGTGATCGAGAAAACCCCGTTCGTTACCCGTCTGCGGACTATCAAGAACGAGGTCGTCACCATTCCAAACTCTTTCATAATGTCGGCTGATACGGTGAATTATAGCGCATCGGCACGCCGATACGGTCTTATCGTGCATACGGTGATGACGATGGGATATGATGTGCCGTGGAGAAGAGTGCATGAACTTCTGATCAAAGCGGCCTTGATGACCCGTGGAGTGGAGGAATATCCACGGCCATTCGTGCTGGAGACGGAGCTGAACGACAACTATATGTGCTATCAGATCAACGCCTATATCCGCGATGCAGATATGATGCCTGAAATAATGTCGGATCTCTTGCAGAATATTCAGGATCTCTTCCATGCAGCGGAGATCGACCTTGTGGCTCCCCATTTCTATTCGGACCGTGCGGATAGCCTGAACTTCAAGCGACGTAAGGAAGAGAAGGATGGGTATTGAGATAGTATGCGGCCTCCTTTCAGGGGTTGTCTTGTCCTTGGGCATATTC
>JAIDPP010000123.1 GCA_029062725.1 Muribaculaceae bacterium
TTACACAGAACGCTATTCTCTCTGCTCTTCAGGGTTACTACGGTGGTATGTACATCTCCAACTTCAATAAGTTCGGAAAACTATACCGCGTGATGATGCAAGCCAATCCCGAGTCGCGTGTCTCTCCGGAGACGTTGAGGAAGATTAAGGTAAGAAACGGTGCCGAAATGGCTCCGATCGATAACTTTGTCAAGCTCACTCGCGTATATGGTCCCGACATGATCAACCGATTCAACATGTTTACCTCTATCTCTGTAACTGGAAACACCGCACCCGGTTTCTCTTCCGGACAAGCCCTGAACGCAGTAGCGGAGGTGGCGGCGCAGACACTCCCGACAGGTTTCGGTTTCGACTACGCGGGTATGTCGCGCGAAGAGGTCAAGAACGGTTCAGGAAGTACGGCCTACATCTTCGCTCTCGTGCTTCTGTTCGTCTATCTGATTCTTAGTGCGCAGTACGAAAGCTATATTCTGCCTCTGTCGGTGATTCTTTCGATTCCCTTCGGTTTGATGGGTTCATTCATATTCGCCAAAATTATGGGTATAGATAATAATATCTATCTCCAGATTGCACTCATCATGCTTATAGGTCTTCTTGCTAAGAATGCCATTCTTATCGTTGAGTTCGCCCTTGAACGCCGACGTACCGGTCTAAGCGTGGTCAACTCAGCTATCCAGGGTGCTTCCGACCGTCTGCGTCCTATCCTTATGACGTCTCTGGCTATGATTATCGGTCTGCTACCTATGATGTTTGCATCCGGTGCGGGCGCCAACGGCTACATAGCCCTCGGTACGGGTGCTGTCGGAGGTATGTTGATCGGTATGATCCTGCAGGTGCTTGTCGTGCCGGCCCTCTTCGTGGCCTTCCAGCTGATTCAGGAGAAGATCACTCCTATCAAATGGAAAGACAAGGACAATCAGGGAATATCTTCTGAGATCGAACAGTATAGTTTTAAAAAGGACTAAGTCCTAATTCATCTTGATGAAGTGGAAAGACTTTCCGCTTCATCAAGACCTTATCAAATAACGATGAAAAGATTTTTTAAATATTCCTTGCTGTTGGCGGCCGCATTTTCCCTTTCAAGCTGCCACATATATAAGAAATATGAACTTCCTGCAGATGAAAACAGATATGTGGCGGACTATAAAAAGGCTGTAGAAGCGAAGGTTGACTCCACATCTCTTGAATTCCTCGGCTGGGAAAAGGTATTCACCGACCCAATTCTCCAGTCCTATATACGGATGGCTCTCGACAATAACAAGAATCTTGATGATGCTCGTCTGAATGTAGAAATTGCGAATGCTCAGCTGAAAGGCGCAAAGCTTAGCTATTTCCCCTCTTTGGCGTTATCTCCCAACGGAGGAACCGCAAGCTATGGGGGTAGCCATGCCAACTGGTCATATACCATACCGCTGGCCGCTAACTGGGAGATTGACGTTTTCGGAAAGATCCTTAACCGCAAACGTGGAGCGCAGGTGACCAAGGAGCAGTCCATGGCTTACGAACAGGCAGTCCGGTCACAGATAATATGCGGAGTTGCCAACACCTACTATGCCCTCGTACTCCTTAACCAACAGCTTGACCTTACTCGTCGCACTTCCGAAATATGGAAGGATCAGGTGGAATCCATGAAACTTATGAAGGAGGCGGCTTATGTCAACGAGGCAGCGGTTGTCCAGAGCGAAGCGAACTATTACAGCATCCTCTCCTCCATTCCTGATATCGAGGAGGCGATAACAACAACAGGAAACACATTGTCACTCCTTCTCGGAACCTATCCAAAAGAATGGACGGTGAGCGGCAATCTTGACTTCGAGCTTCCGGTTTCGCTTGCCAACGGTGTGCCTGTCTCCTATCTTGCAGTTCGTCCGGATGTTCGCGCCGCGGAGAGAGGGCTTGCTGCTGCTTATTATTCCACTAACAGTGCACGCGCCGCCTTCTATCCCTCGCTTAATATTTCGGCTAACGGCGGTTTCACAAACCTCCTCGGTCAGATGATTTCAAATCCGGGCAAATGGTTTATCCAGCTCGCCGGTCAACTGACCGCTCCCCTTTTCTCCCGAGGAGCCAATATAGCAAACCTCGAAGTGGCGAAAGCACGCCAAAAACAGGCGATGAACGCGTTCGAGACAACCGTTATAACCGCCAGTTCGGATGTTAGCAACGCCCTTGCACAATATAAGGCGAGTCAGGAGAAACGCGAGGCTTTGGAAAAGCAGGTGGAGAGTCTGGAAAAATCGGTGGAATATACTCAGGAGCTTCTTGCCCTTGACCAGAAGACGACTTACCTTGAGGTGCTTACTGCGCGCTCTTCGCTACTGAGCGCCCAGCTTGCTTCTCTTTCCTGCTGGCACAACAAAGTATCCGCACTTATCTCGCTTTATCAGGCTGTCGGAGGCGGTCGCTAATAATGAATCTTTAAAATCCAGAATACTATGTCTAAAATCAGTCATTTGGCATTCGTGCATCCGGATGCGCAAATCGGCGAAAACGTCACTATCGGCCCCTTCGCTTATATCGACCGGAACGTTGTTATCGGCGACGATTGCGTGATTTGCCCACATGTCAGTATCCTTTCCGGTGCAAGAATTGGTAAAGGAAATGTTTTCTATGACGGTTGCATTATTTCTGCCACTCCGCAGGATTTCCGCTGGAAAGGCGACGATAGTTTCGTAGTTATCGGCGACAACAACAAAATCCGCGAGCATGTGATAATTAACCGAAGCATCTACCCTGCCGGCGAGACTCGCATCGGCAACAACTCATTCATTATGGCCCAGAGCCATATTGCGCACGATTCTGTTATCGGCGATTGGGTTGTTATCGGGAACGCGGTAAAGATCGCAGGGTCTTGCAAGATCAACAACTATACGATTCTTTCATCCAATGCTCTGGTACATGAGAATTGCGAGATAGGAGAATGGGTACTGATTAAAGGAGGTTGCCGTGTAAACAACAACATTCCTCCCTTTGTTATCATGGCCCATAATCCCATTGAATATTACGGCGTGAACGCATACGTTCTCCGTAAAGGACGTAAACCGGAGGAGATTATTGACGATATCGCCAAGTGTTACCGCCACATCTATCAGACCAACACCTCTCCCGGAAACGCCTACAAGCGCATTGTGTCGGATGTTGACGAGAGCAACGAACGTCAGCAGATTCTTGACTTCCTGAAAAACCACAACTATAAGTTGGCGGCTCTGCCGGATCTGGAATAGGACGTCTCGAAGCCGTGACCTTAGGGCGCGTCCACTTCTTACAATCCCCTATCCTCCGGAGGTTTCAAGAGTGAAATCTTCGGAGTTTTTTATTGCTGTATGGGAAAGATTCGCTAATTTTGCAGAAATGAATTCTGTAGTCGTATTTTATCTTGTTTAATCATCCGGAAAATAAGAATGGATATCAAGAAACTTATTACTCGCGCCCTTTCGGGCCTGATCTATGTTGCCGTGATTGTGGGGTGTGTGCTTTGGGGAGATCCTGGTATTACGCTTTTAGGTATTGCGTTCGCCATTTTGGCAGGACTTGAATTACGGAATATCTTTAAACACAACCAAAGCTCAAAAGGACAATTTATCTTCTCTTTTCTCGATATTCTGGGAATCGCCCTTCTCTCTGTGACATTCAATCCGCGCATCCCTTTTATACCGGTTTTATTATGGGTTGCGGTTGTAATCGCGAGGTTTGTGGCACAGCTATATGACAAGGATTCCGATCCCCTAAAGGAGCTTTCACATTCCATGTTCGCACAGATTTATCTCGGCCTCCCTCTTGCCGCTATGGGAATGGCTGCTTTCCTTTTCTCCCCTTATCTGGTGCTCACTGTCTTCCTTATGCTCTGGATTAGCGATACGGGGGCATATCTCGTCGGAAGCATGATGGGAAAAAGACGACTGATCGAGCGAATTTCGCCTAACAAATCATGGGAAGGATTATTCG
>JAIDPP010000124.1 GCA_029062725.1 Muribaculaceae bacterium
TAGCCGACATCACGGCCGTGGAGACTCCGGAAGAAATTTTCATCGCACAAGCCGGTTTGGCTCCGTCGCAGATCATGCCGGTCAGATTGGCCACCATATTCTTTATCGCGGCGCATATTCTGGAAAAATCTCCCCCCATCAGATAGACTAATCCTGAAGAAGCTCCCGTTGAGGCGACCACACAACCGCAAAGTGCCGAGAGGCGTCCGAGGCTCTGTTTTATATAGATACTTGTAAGGTGGCTTAGAATCAGGGCTCGGGTAGTCGCTTCCTCATCGGCCTTCATATCCTCGGCGTATGATATCACCGGGAGTGTGCAAGTGATACCCTGGTTTCCGCTTCCGGAATTAGACATAACAGAAATCGGCGCTCCTCCCATACGCGCGTCACATGCAGCGGAAGTAAGGCAGATGATATGTTCGAGCGGAGTGTCACCGAAAAGATGACGACCGTTCCTGCGTATCGTCGCCCCTAAGGAATGACCGTAATCTCCCGACAGAGCTGTATCAGCGGCGGCCTTGTTGATACGTCCCGCCTCCAAAATGAACTTGATCTCCTCAAGCGGCGCTTCAGTGGCAAAACGATACACCATCTCCATGTTAAGCTCTATATCATCGTTGGACTCGCCGGCAACTGTGCCCTCCTCTTCACGATAGATCACATCTTCTCCGCGACGTATGAGAATGAAATTGGTATGCGAGCCGGAGATTACGGCCTCCGCCATCTCGGGTTCTCCATCCTCACGGACTTTCTTCACCACAACCTCTATATGCAGGTTAGAGGGGGTACACGGAAGATGACTTATCCGGATCTTTCCTTCATTTATAAACCGGCGTCCCTCCTCAAGAGCATCCGGAGTGACATCCTTGAGCACTTCCAGGCCATATTCCGATTTACCGATCAAGGCGCCCAGGGCAACCGCAATAGGAAGCCCGATCATTCCGGTACCCGGGATTCCTACTCCCATTGCATTCTTGATGATATTTCCACTCAGGCCCAGTTCAATAGAATCGGGAACGGATCCTAAAGTCTCGACAGCCTTAGCCACACAAAGCGCGACAGCGACCGGCTCGGTGCAACCCATTGCAGGAACGACCTCGCGCCGGATCATCCCGATGATTCTTTCTCTTGTTTCTTTTTCCATGATATCAGTCAGACAGTAAAGTCGATGTTTAAACTAATGAAGTCGCTAAAACTTCCGTGTTTTCTTCCCGTAAAATTCCCCGCTGAGAAGGAAACGGGAATAATGTCTTAATCGAGAGGGAGAGTACCCTGACGGTTTCTCTCAATCTTCTTATTTCTCCAGCATTTACGGCAGACCGACATATACCGCTCGTTTCCGCCGATTTCCACAACCTCACCCTCGGTTATGATCTCACCGCGGCTGTCGATACGCGCATTAACGATTGTCTTTCTCCCGCAGGAACATGTGGATTTTATCTCGTCGATAGTATCTGCAATCTCAAAAAGACGTCGGGATCCTTCAAAAAGATGAGTCCTGAAATCGGTGCGCAGACCATAGCATAGCACATTGATACCGTAATCATCAACGAGTCTGGCAAGCTGGTCAACCTGCTCGGGCATCAGAAATTGCGCTTCATCCACAAGAATCCATTCCGCATGAGGCAGTCTGGCCCTCACCTTCTCATTGATCATCGAATAGAGGTCGGTATCGGGATAGATCCAGCCGCACTCCCTTTCGATACCGATACGGCTGCGGATTACGTTTTTTTCATCTCTTGTATCAACCACAGGCTTGAAACAGAGATAAGGCATATTACGCTCCTCGAAATTGTAGGCAGTGGTAAGCAGCATGGCTGTCTTTGCCGAACCCATCGTACCGTATTTGAAATAGAGTTTACCAAGTCGTCCCATTTTTCTGATCTCTCAATAATATACGCGAATTTACAAACAATTTTTCATTTCTCAATATACTGCGGAAGAAAAAATCGCCCCAAAAAGGAGAGATGCCTCCGACAAATTTTTACCCTGTAGATAACTATTGGAG
>JAIDPP010000125.1 GCA_029062725.1 Muribaculaceae bacterium
GATATATTCTCAATGATTGTTGGCTCCAACAATATGACAATACCGGGACTTGTCCAAAATATAGAATGTTCATTGATGATAAAGGATATAAAGAGCAACCCGGTATTGGAAGACTTCAACTCTTATTGGGAAAATCTACTGAACGGAACGGACGTTGACTTATATCCGATAACACCGCAGTTAATCGATAATCTTTATAGAGATAAGATAATAGGGTTGGAATCCACCAGATGCGCCCGGCATGACGGAATATATAAAAGCACTGATGCCAACGAGGAAAGAAAGGTAAAATTCAATGCACATGGACTCCAGCCATTACCGTCTGGATTTGTGCCCCAAAGGAAGGAAAGATATGTAAAATATAAGAAGGAGCAAATTGGAGAGAAAAGAGAGTTAAAGAAAATGAAGACCCCGATTTTAGGGCGTAATGTACTGATAGCAGAGATCGGAGGGCCGGAAAGGTGGAAACAGGTTAATTTCCCCATTAGTATTTTTCAGGATTTTTTCGGAGCGAGAAAAGGTGATAATTCCTATATGATTGAAATGACCAATATCTCAAAGAAAGGACTTGCAGGGGAACCACGTACAACTCAAGCCGTTACAGTAAAGAGTAATAATTACAGATTTGAATTGAATTGCGAGGAGACTTCACTTCCCTATCCAAGTGCTCCCAATAGACCCATTGGTGTTTATATTAGGATTGGTGATGGTGAATTTCTGTATCAGGTGGTTATGCCAGATTGGAGAATTTATAAAACTTTGCGGAATTATCTGTATATGGAGGCTGGGCATGGAAAATCAAATGAATTGAAGCGTATGGTCGTTGACATTGAGGCATTACGGGCTTTATATCCGGAACTGATAAAGTAGAGACATGATACGAGGAAGAGAATTGGAAAAATATAACTTCCGGACTTTGAATTATTTAGGAAGTAAGTACAGATTACTTGACTTTGTTTGGGAGAATATTCGTGCTGTAAATCCGACTGATGGTGCGATTTGTGATTTATTTGCGGGTTCGGGATGTGTCTCCTACCGTTTGTCAAAAGATTTTGATGTGGTCTCATGTGATATACAGAAATATTCTGCAATAATCACAGACGCATTGATAAGGAAGCGTTCCGTTTCCGAAAAAGAATTAACTGCTTTCGCTACCTATCTGGATAATATCAGTCAGGAAGGAGGAATAGTGAAGAGCATCTATACTCCCTTGATCAGCCTTGAGGAGGAAGCTATCAAAACTGCTGATATAGATTTACTTGCTGCTATTGTTGAACATGGTTCGATTGAAAGTTTCAGTACAGATAGGAAAGAATCCGTTTTACAAGATACGTTGGACAAAGTGTTAGCTGAGTTGACTGCAAGCGGACTTCCCGTGGAAACCGCGGTCATAAGCAGATATTTTGGCGGCGTTTTTTTCTCATATAGGCAGGCTGTTGAGATTGATTTGATCAGAGCGGGAATAGAGAAATATATCAGAGAAGAAAACCGGAACCTATTTCTTGCCCCTCTGTTAAGCACGGCGAGTGATTTGGCTTATACTGTAGGAAAGCATTTTGCTCAGCCTCTAAAAACAAGAGATGCGAATGGTAAAGTAAAGGGGGGGGTATTAAAGAAAGCAATACGGGATAAGACTATTGACACGGCATCATTCTATAAAAAGTGGCTTGACCATTATCTCAGGTTACCTAAATCATCACACCTCCATAAGGCAGTGAATTGTGATTATATGGAATGTCTGACAACACTGAGCGATAGAGTCAAGACAATATACGCCGATCCTCCATATACCCGTGATCACTACAGCCGCTTCTATCATGTTCTGGAAACATTGGCAGTAGGCGATGTTCCGGGATTGTCAAAAGTAAAGTTAAGAGGAAAGGAACAAGTAAGTAACGGGCTATACCGTGTGGAGCGGCATCAATCTCCCTTCTGTGTAAAGAGTAAAGCTCCGGAGGCTTTCATAAAGATGTTTCAAGCGGTCGGTGCCGGCGGCAGAAATATAATCCTTTCATACTCTCCGTATGACGAAAGTAAGAAGACTCATCCGAGAGTGGTGTCAATGTCCGTTCTTATGGATTTGGCTAAGGAGTATTTTCAAGATGTGACAGAGATTTCGGCCGGATATTTTACACATAATAAGCTAAATTCATCGGATCATCTGTTAGAAGCCTCCGATGAGGCAGAAGTCTTAATAATATGTAAGAATCCAATATGATGAAGAGTGATAAACTGGTAGTTTGCGAGGAGCTTTCTGTGGAAGCAGCGGAGAGTCAAAACATTCTGATTAAAGGAGACAATAAAAAGATACTTCCTGAACTTATTAAAGAGTATGGAGGAAAGGTCAAGTGCATATATATTGATCCTCCCTATAATAATGGAGATTCCTATGTTTATTACAATGATAAAATTCGAGAGGAGGATTGGTTAAGAGACATACGAATGACCTTAAACTATCTGAAATTATTATTGACTAAGGATGGTAGTATTTGGATATCAATAGATGATAGGGAGATGGCTTATCTTAAGATAGAGGCTGACAGAGTATTCGGCAGGAGCAATTATGTCACTACAATTGTCTGGCAACAAAGAAAGAGCAGGGAGAACAGAGCCGTTTTCTCATGTAACCATGAGTATATACTGGTTTATGCCAGAGATTTGAAAAGTTTTAAGAAAATAAGGAAACTGTTGCCTGTTAGCGACGATTTTGTAAGAGCACGATATAAGAATCCTGATAATGACCCCCGTGGACCTTGGCAATCCGTCACAGCCAGTGTTCAGGCTGGCCATGGAGTGGCAAGTCAGTTCTATACCATTGAGGCTCCTACCGGAATAAGACATGAGCCCCCGAAGGGTCGATGTTGGGTATATAATGAGGAGCGGATGAAGCGAGAAATTGCTGCCGGAAATATATGGTTTGGTTCGGAAGGTAATGGGGCACCGCGTATAAAGAAATTCCTATCTTCCGCTAAAATAGGGTTGACACCGTCCACTCTATGGGTAGGCGATATGTATGGCACGACAGACTCTGCGAAAAAGCATTTATTGAATTTGTTCCCTCAGAAAAAGAATGTATTCGATACTCCGAAGCCGGAAGAGCTGATAAAGAGTATCATGGAAATATCCACTGATGAGGATGACATAGTACTTGATTGCTATTTAGGATCCGGTACGACTATTACCGCAGCTCATAAGATGAACAGACACTATATCGGCATAGAGAGAGGTGAACAGATGACAGAATTGGTGCTCAAGCGGCTTAAGAAAGTTATTGCCGGTGAATCGGGAGGAATATCAGAGAGTGTGGCTTGGAAGGGAGGAGGAAATTTTGCGTTTTTTAGATTCTCCGATCAAGCTAAAGATATTATCCCCCGTAAACTTGAGACTGAAAAAGATTCGGTCAGACCAAAGACTTCAGGAAAGGCGCGTCAATTGCCGATATGGGATACATCGGAATCCCATACTGAGTATGCTCAATTCGATATGGCGGTCTCTGACACTGACAGTCAGTATCATAAGTAGGGGAATAATATCAGACTATAAAATAGTATCAGACTATAAAATAGTATCAGACTATAAAATAACATTAGACTATAAACACGTTTCCTTTTTTCTCAAGAAATGTAAGCAGGCGCCTGAAAACGATATTAGATTCAAGCAGAGGAGCGTTTCCGACTAAAAGGAGATGCTCCTCTGCGCGTGTCATGGCTACGTTCAGTTTCCGGTCGATAATCAACCCTTTCTCCTCGAATGTCTGATTTGAGAGGAAGCCGAGCTGATAGGGGCGGCTGACGGTGAATCCGTAAATGATGAATTTACGCTGGCTTCCCTGATAGCGTTCGATAGTGTCGATGGTGATACCTGTCAGTTCAGGTATCCCTAAGGCTGTCACTTCTTTCCGGATAGCAGCTATCTGATTGCGATAGGGGACAATCACCCCGACTGTTTTCTCAGGGTCGAATGAATCCTTTCTGAGCCGGTATATCTCTCCGACAAGGGAGGCGATCATGCGTGCCTCCGGAAGATTTACCTTATCCGATATTCCGTGTTCCTGATTCCTTATATCTAAAAATGCAACACGACAGCGGGAAAGTATTTCGCCGAGCGATGGCTTTCTCCCCGGAAGGGGCGGGAGGTTTAGGATCTGGTGGGGGAGCGGCACCGGTTTCAGCAGGCCCCCGTAAAACTCACGGTTTGGAAATTCAGCTATCTCTTCGTGCATACGTCCCTGACGGGTAAGAATATACGAGAATCTCGGATCATCGCCGTAGCACCTTATCAGACGCTCGAAAAGGGAATCAGCGCAGTTTTCGAGACGTATGGCTTTCAGCTCCGGCTCCTCTACGGCGGAATCCTCGGCCGTCTGGCCCACGACAGCCGGCAGCTGCTTATGGTCGCCGATCATTATGAAGCGCCTGATGGCGGGTTTCCCTTCCGAATCGACAGCCGAAAGCAACCCGATTATATGAGGCTCCAGAATCTGGGAGGCTTCATCTATGACAGCTAAGGAGAACCCTCTCAGCCTGAAGAGAAGTGGCGAGGCGTTGACGGCGGTGGTGGTGGCCGCTATCACGCGCGTCGAACATATCTCATCGTGCAGTTCGTCGGCGGTGCGGCAGCCCGCGATACGGTTGGAGAGAAGGTTTTCTTTCGGCGATGAGCAGGAGATCTCGGATCCGAGGCGGATATATTTTATGCCGTCGTCGGAAAGTTTGGCGCAGATCTCATCTACCGCCCGGTTTGTGTAGGCCAACAGAAGGATGCGTGTCCCGGGTTCGGAAAGCTCCTCGCGAATAGAGGTCATAAGGCCGAAGGAAGTCTTTCCCGTGCCTGGAGGGCCGAGGATGAGGAAGAGATCTCCCGCTCTCTTGGCTCTCAGGGCGAGATCGTTGAAGACACCGTGATCGAGGCGGAGACTCAGTGAGGAATCCACCTCCGGAGGGCGGCGGTGCATCAGGAGGTCGCGGCGTGGCGCCGGCGCGGAGAGGAAGGAGTGCATCCCGCGGTAAAGGGCCGTGAAGGAGGATTCCATGTAGTCATGCTCGATGGCCCAGAGCAGTTCTCCTCCCGAGGGGATAAACCGGGCCAGAAAAGGCTTACGGCTCGACTGCGGGGCGCAGAGACGCAGCCGGATGCTCCCTGTGCGGATTTCAGCCACCGAAGCGCGGAACACCATGTTACGGCGCGCGTCAGGCTCACTTCCCGCCGGATAGGAATAAAGGATCACGACATCGCCGGTCCGGAAATTGGCCATGCTGTTGCGCTCATCCTCGGTGAAGTGGAGAAGGAGTTCCTGAATCTTGCTCTCAGGAAGAGCGGCCGTATCCATTCGCAAACCGGTGTAGATGTTTCCCGATTCTATCTTCTCCTCGAGGGGACTTAGCCAGGTGGCGGCGAATCCGGAGTTTTCCTTGCGGCGGTTGCCGACCTTGGCCAGCAGGTGCTCCTTTGCAAGAAAGCGCATGAAGCGGAGGTAGTAGCGGCGGTCGGTTTCCGGGACAGCCCGGATCGGGGAGAGAAGCGAGGCGAGCTGCGGACGGATAAAGCGTTCCCAAAGAACGCCTCCCTCCTTCTTTTTCAGTGAATCGGGATCGAGGTCGGCAAGGAATCCAACACCCTCCTCGGCGTATGATATATCGCGTGCCGCCATCATATTGCGTATCTTCAAGGCCTCGAACACCAGCGCCGGAGAGAAACCCAAAGGGAGCAGACTCCGCTCATATTTCGAATACAGCAGGAAGGAATCGAGGCGGAGGTTGTTGGAGCGGTAGCGCTCGGGGTAGTTGTAGCGGATGATGAGCATATAGAGAAGGAGCTGCACATAGTGTTGCTCGCGGTGTCGCGGAGTGAGGAAATTATCGAAAGGAAACTCTCCTTTCCCCGATTTCTGTTCGACTAATACTCGCATGTCAAGCTGCAGGAAGTCCATGCGGCCCTGAAGCCCCAGCATCTCGGAGAAGAAAGAGGGCTCCACCATCACTTCCGAAAGGTCGAATCCGGAGAAAGATCCGGGGAGATCGCGCCGCAGCGCGTTGCGGATATTGCGCTGCTGGAGTCTGGCGTCATTGTGGAATCCGGGGCGGGGAGGGACCGCGGCTAAGGCGAGGGCGTTGTTGCGGAAAAACTCCTGCGCGCTTTGGGCATACGTGCGCGGAGAGCCTGAAGAATGAATCTCCTCGTCGAGAAGCTGACCGGCGAAATTACCGAGGTTTATCGGGTCGCCGGCAGGCGCGGGAGAAATGCGCTTGAGCAGCGACACCCTCGGATCAGCGGCATAGGTCTCGAAGCAGGCCGCCACAGCCGAGACATCCATCAGCAGGTCGGGCTCGAAGACAATCAACTCGGGATAGACGGTCGCCCCCTCGATACGCGGCCGGATGACATTGATTTGCGCTCCCTGAAACAATATGTCGCGGAGATAAGAGCGGTCGTAGGGATAGGCGGAGGACGGGACAGTGTATTCGATACGGTATTGACGGGAGGAGTCGGCTTCGGAAGTGGCGAAGATCACGCTGTCGTCGAAGCCGTCCACGATGAAGCGCACTGCATCGGCCGACGCGGGCTTTTTCTCCGCCGGACGCGGCTTCGGGAAAGCCACTCTGAGGCGCAAAGGAATTCTTAACCCTTCCACGAGAGCGACCAAGCGCGCCACGGCCTCGAGATCGTAAGGAAAATTTTCCGCCATCTCCGCGGAGGAGAGGGAACGGAGGGAACGGAAGCGGTTGCGTGCCTCATGGACTATATGGCGAAGACTCGGGGAGGCGTTACGCTCCTTGAGCAGATAGTCGGTCTTGGCGAAGGGTCCCCGGAGCTCTACTCCGCGGGATATGCCGGAGGTGGCCTCATTGATGAAGCGGTGGAAGAGCGCGCTGAGAAGACGGTATTTTTCAGAGTCGGGAAGGAGGGTAGTCAGAAGAAATTCCAGTTCCTGAAGATAGGGATTCATCGGCAAAACGGTTTCAAAGCGCAAAAATAATAAAAAAACCGCGGATTGCCACGGTTTATTCACTTTTGAGTATGTCGAGCAGTTCTTCGGGAAGAATCCCGAGCATCTTCATCTCGCGCCGGATCATCGGGAGGGTTTCGGCCAGGAAAACGCGCTTCATCCGCCGGCGCACCTTCTCCTCGGCATCGGAGGCCAGAGAATATCCCATCCCCCGGCGTGCGGAGATCACCTCCATGTCGAGAAGCTCCTCCATAGCCTTCATCACCGTCCGGGTGTTGACTCCGAGAGCGGCGGAAAGCTCGCGGACCGAGGGAACCCTCTCTTCAGGCTTCCATATCCGGTCGAGGATCTGCTGGCAGGCGAAATCTACGATCTGTCGGTAGATAGGCTTGGTGTCCGAAAATTCAATCATTGTCGGGTTTGTATTTACGGAAGAAAAGATTAAAGATTCCTGTTTTTAAGAGTGCGGTAGGTAAGTATGACCACCACGATGAGAGCCGCGGCGAGTATGGAGGATATGGCGATATTCCAGGCGGTTGTGGTTTCCATGCCGTTCAGGAGGTCGGAGGTGAGATCGGTGATGGTCCGGGCATCGGCGCGTGAAGGTCTTCCTTCCAGACCGTCGATAAATCCGGCCTTGAATACAGCCGCCGCGCCATATATGGCTCCCAACAGCCCCACGAAGAAATTGGAGATGACGATGGCCGCTATCCCCCACATAATCCGGCTGTTCCGGGCGGTCTCCACGGCGTAAAGACATGCCGCCGAGGTCAGTGCCGCTCCGAGGAGGTTGATGAGCGTGACCCAGCCGAAGGTATGGAATTTCAGTTCATACATGTGAGTGAGCCCCGGAGTGCCTATGGAGGGGAGCTTCAGATAGAGAAGATAGCCTAACCAGGGGAGAAGGAAGACGGCTATCGGGACCGCGATCAGGGAATATAGATAAAAGAAGGTGAGCTTCTCAGCCGCGCTGACCGGGAGAAGGCGTTCGAAGATACGGGTGTCGGGACCTTTGGCAAAGATAAGCGGCCCGCAGTAGAAGAGGATGGGCAGGAGGGTCCAGACCATCACGAAGAGACCTACCTGAACCGTCTCATGAGCCGGAATGAGGCAGAGAAGGGCGCAGAGGAGGGATGCTCCGGCATAAATCAGCAGCTGCGGCTTCACCCGTGGCAGCCAGTAGGCGCCGAAACTCACCACCCTTGCCGGGGAGAAATGGGAATGGGAATCATTCATTTCCATATATCTTTATCAGTTGGTTCTTATCAGGGTTTTCAATATATCATCGGCTTTCGGGGAATGGAGTGCGGAATAGAGCAGTCTCCAGTCGGCTTTTGTCGGCTCCTCCTCTTCCGAGGCGAGGAGTATGGAGAGGGCGCCGGCCAATCCCTTTTCGGAGTAGAGGGCGTCCGGGTCGTCGGCGCGTGTCTTGCGGAAGGCGAGGCGTCCGGTGGCTTCCTCCGCCGTTCCGGCCCATAGGAGACGCCCGCCGCGGAGCATGAGCGCTCCGTCGAAAAGATTCTCAAGTTCGGAGACGGTATGGGTCGATACGATCAGCGTCCGGTTCTCGTCCATATTGACGGCGATGAGGCGTTTCAGAATCTCCTTGCTCTCGATGTCGAGGGCATTGGTCGGCTCGTCGAGCAGGAGGATATCGACTCCGAGGGCCAGAGTATAGGCAAGAAGAGACTTCTTGCGGGTGCCTAACGAGAGGGATTTCGCGCGCTCGTATCCGGTAAGGCCGAAAGCGCGGAGATTCTCCTCGAATCTTTGGGGGGAGAAATTCGGATAGAAAGGGGAATGTATGCGTGCGAACGATCGGATATCCTTCATCGGGAAGGAGGTGTTCTCTTCGAGGAGAAATGTGGTGCCTTTGAGGTCCGGTCGGTCGGCTGCGGGGTTGGCTCCGTTGATGGAGATGCTTCCCTGCGTTGGGATCATCACTCCGGCGAGGAGATGCAGCAGGGTTGTCTTTCCGGCGCCGTTCTCCCCGGCGAGGAGGTATATCCCCGGCTCGACGGCGGCGTTGATGCCGTCGAGCGCGGGAATCCCTTTCTTAAAGTATGAGAATTTCAGATTTTCAATGCGGAGCATACGGGTGTCATTCAGCGGGTGTCACAATATATCCGGCCTTTCTGAGCTGTTCGAGCACTCCGCGTTCCCCGGGGAGGTGTCCGGCACCTACCACTACTATAAGGGATTCCGAGGGCATCTCCTTGAGGAGCTGGCCGACCCAGTTGTCATTCCGGCTGTAGAGGAGGCGCTCATATTCGGCTTCGTCGCTCTCCTCCTCCAGCATCTCCTTCAGAATCGAGTCGAGATCATGGCGCATGTAGGCGTCGGCCATAGCATGGGCGCGTTGCTCCTCGCCGGCCATGTCGCGGATGGACTTCATAAGGGATTCGGCCTGATAGGAGATGGGGGTGCCGTAAAGGCGTTCCATCTGGAAATCCATTGTCTCGAGACCGGATACCGGTTTGCCGAGGGCTTTGGCACGCTTCTGCATCGTCATGTCGAGCCCCTCCATCGGGTTGAGGTCCGGGAAAATCTTCATCGACATAATGGCAGCGATCTGTGTGGATAGGGTGGCCGGCTTCATTGCATACATCATTTCTAAGGGGGCCTGACCGCCGGTGAGGTCGTTCCATACGGTCTTCACGGAGTCAAGCTGTGCCGGAGTGAGCACTTTATCGAGGGTGCTGTCGGCCGGAGCCACGAGGAACTGCTGCATAGCCATCATTGATTCGGGGGAGGTGGTTGCTTCCATGTCAAGCTCGCCGTAAAGACGGTCGCATTTCTCGAGCGCCTCGGGGAGTTGAGTCAGTGAGTCGAGGGCAGAGAGGGAGGCGAAATGATGTGTGCCCAATATATAGGTGGTATGGTCGTTCCCCGGTTTTTCGACTTTCCAGAATATCTGGGCGGAGAGAGAGAGGGCGCAGGTGGCGGCCATGATGAGGGCACAGGTAAGGATCTTTTTCATAATCAAGATGTTTAGTAAGTAATGTTGTAGTGTTGTAGTTGATTACAACGCTGCAAAATTATATATAAAAAACGGGAAGGACAAATGGTTAACATAAATTAACGGATGAATAAAAACAAAGTAAAGTTTGATAATGTTTTAAAAGTGAAAAGTAAATCGTTTCATGATGTTAGGTTAGTTAAGTTAAAAGAATTATGGAAAACATGCAAAAGCGGCTGATCGGGAGATTAGCCGCTTTTGGCGTATATTACGCGCGTCCAGTGCTTTTATAGCCGTCGGCGCTACCGGCATACCACGAGTTAGTTGAACGAGAAGTATGGGAAAGATCTTTTTCTGCGCCTGAGAGACCGGAAGAGCCAGCGCCGCAATAGGCGGAGGCGGATTCAGCGGAAGAAATAAATGACAGCACAAAATATTTTAATTACCTTTAACTTATTAAAAGCAAGCTAATTAGATATAAATTATAAAAATTTTGGAAAGAAAATCCGAACAAAAACGGAGGCAATATTGTAATATATACAGACGATTCAAAACACTATAAACTAAAAAAGAATTAAAAACTTTGAACTATGAAAAATATTTTACTTACCTCAGCTTTAGCATTGGGCGCGGTAGCTACAGCGTCGGCCCAGCAGGCGATCGAGACTCCTAAGTTTGGCGACAACTGGTCGCTCGGTATCAAAGGTGGTGTGACAACACCGATGTCTCACAGCGCGTTCTTCGGAGGCATGCGTCCCGTAATCGGCCTTGACCTCAGCAAGAAAATCAGTCCGGTCTTCAAGGTCGGTGCGGAAGGAAATTTCGCAATCAACACCTCTACTGAGAAGGGCAGAGGTCCCCGTAGCAAGACAGCTTTCGATGATTCATACGTAGGCGCTTACGGTGCGGTCAACCTCTTCAATCTCTTCGGCGGCTATCCCGGCAGCACACGTCCGTTCGATATGGAACTTCAGGCCGGCGCCGGTTGGGGACACCGTTTCGAGACCGCGATCCATGATATTAACTATTTCGGAACTAAGGTAGGACTGAATTTCAATTTCAACGTAAGCGATTACGTGACAGTGTCGGTAAGCCCTTCCTTCCTCTGGGATATGACAAGCAGTCCTGTTGAACAGAGCACAGCTTCCTATAATAAGAACCGTGCCAACTTCAATCTCATGGCAGGCGTGGCCTATAACTTCGGCGGTAACGGTTTCGAGGTAGTGAAGCCTTACAATCAGGCAGAGATCGACGAGCTTAACGGCCAGATCAACGCCCTCCGCGGTTCGCTTGACGGCAGCGAGGCAGCCAACGCACGTCTCAAAGCTCAGAATGATGCTCTCGCAGGCGAGCTCGAGAAGCTCCGCAACCAGCCCCCGAAGGTTGTGAAAGAGGTTAAGAACAATCTTGAGTCTGTACGTTACGTATTCTTCAAGCTCGGTAGCTCCGCAATCGGTGCCGACCAGCAGCCGAACGTAGAGATGATCGCCGCTTACCTCAACAACCACCCCGGAAGCAAGGTAGTCATCAAGGGTTACGCATCGAAGGATGGTCCGGAAGATGTCAACATCCGTCTCGCCAACCAGCGTGCGCAGTCGGTTAAGGACGCCCTTATGAAGCGCTATAAGATCCCCGCATCAAGAATCGTAGCCGAGGGTAACGGTATCGGCGAGATGTTTGAGGAGGAATCCTGGAACCGCGTAGCAATCTGTATCCTTGAGGCTAAATAAAAAGCCGAGATACAGGCAAGATATAGAAAAAACAACATTGTAGAGTAAAGATTTCATATAGCCGACTGCCGGAGCGCGAGCCCCGGCAGTCTCTTTTTGTATCGGGGGAGGGGCAATGTATTTGAATTATCACGGGAAATTTAGTAAATTAGCGCGGAAAAACATAATATCAGGATGGAACGCATTAAGTGTATCATAGTTGACGACGAGCCGATAGCCCGCCGTGGCATGAGGCGTCTGGTCGGACTGCGTCCGGAACTGGAGGAGGCCGGAGCCGCCTCCAATACCGTCGAGGCCGAACGGCTGATCGAGAAGTGCGGAGAAGAGCCGCTCCTCGTGTTTCTGGATATCGACATGGAAGGGGAGAGCGGCATCGACCTGGCGCGGCGTATCGAAGGCAATTGCATGGTGGTCTTCACCACAGCCTTTGCCGAGTATGCTCTTGAAAGCTATGATGTGGATACGGTGGATTATCTTCTGAAGCCTATTTCGCGAGAGAGGTTCGACCGTGCCGTTGACCGAGCCCTTGCCCGTGCCGGCAGGAGGAGCGAGGAGGAGGAGTTCCTTACCGTGAAGGCCGACAGGAAATTCGTAAGACTCCCACTCTCGGAGATCCTATACATTGAAGGATTGGGGGATTATCTGGTGATGCACCTCACGGATCGTCGCGTCACAACGCGTATGACGTTCAAGTCGCTCGAGGAATCGCTGGCGGATAAGGAGTTTCTGCGCGTCAACAGATCCTATATGGTAAACCGCCGGAAAATCGATGAGTTCGATTCGTCTGAAATCAGGATAGGGGACTCGGTGATTCCTTTGGGTGCGACGTATAAGGGTGCCGTGCTGGCGGTGTTGGCCGGAGGTGGCCGGTAATGACCGGCGGGAGGATGATGCCCGTATGCTATGGTTGGTCGCAGGAATCATGCCATTGGTCGTAAAGGGATAATCGTGATGAGGGTAACTGAAAAAGAGTGTGTAACTTTGAGACCTCATTCGATATTCATTACTCTTAACGTGTCATCATGCTTAGAAAGCTCCTTTACATATTTCTCTTCTGCGCTACGATTCTCATTCCTACCGAACTGATGATCAATACCCTCACCGCGGGCTATGAAGCGAAGGGAAACGCTATCATGCTGGTAGTGGCGCCTGCGGCCGTGCTCTTCGGCGTGGACGTATGGCTGACGGGAGCCTGTCTGGTCCCGAGGTTTCTGCTGAAAGGGAAAATCATGCAGTTTTCGTTGCTGACCTTCATCGTGGCATATTTAACAATCATCTCATGCCTCATAATCGAGAACATGGGATGCCGGTGGGCCGGACTGCCGCTGTATGTCACTGCATGGGATACTCCGTGGCCCTATCTGGAGCGGTTCTGCGAATCCCTGACAATGACCACACTTCTCTTCGCTCTCGGAGCCAACGCCCTCTTCGAGGAATGGAGAAAGGGCGATGAGAAGGAGAGGGAGATGACCGAAAACCTCAACCGGTATATACGGCGCGTCCGGGACCTTCTGGACCATGAGCGGATTATGGCAGGGCTGGAGGAGATACGCAAGGATATCCGCGGCAATATCGAGCAGACAGGGGAAGCCATCGGACGCCTTTCACGCTATCTGCGCCGTCAGCTTTACGAAATCCCTCCGCTTGCCGAGGTTGAGCAACATCCCGTTCCGGCCGGCAGCAGGCGCGTGGCCGACTTCCTTACCGAACACCGCTGGAGATGGGCAAGGCGTCTTGGTTTCCAGCTCCTCATCCTGACCATAGCCGCCGAGGCTTTCTTCTCTACTCCTAACGCCCCTGCTTTCGACACTACCAACATCATTATAGTCGCATCTATATGGATCTTGCTCAATTTCCTTACGCTGATCAACCGCTATTGGTTCTATAAGAGATACCGCCGTCATAAATCCATCTCGCGATATTTAACGGAGACCGTGGCGGTGATTGTTGTGCCTATGTTGATCTTTATGGGTTACAATGCAGTGAGGGTCGCCATGAAGGGGATGACGCTCTTCGACCCCGCCCTCATAGTCATCCTCTCCTCGTTCGGGGCTATAATGACCCTGATGATGTTCGTGGCCGGAGTGAGCGCGATCTTCCTTTTCCAGTATTGGGTGGCGGGACAGAGGCGCACCCATGCCCTGGCGTCAGAAACCGTGCGCCAGGAATATCTTTTCCTGAAGAAGCAGATAAATCCGCACTTCCTTTTCAACGTACTCAACAATATTAATATTCTCAGCTATGAAGACCAGGCCGAAGCCCTGCGGATGCTCGATGAACTTGAGAGAATGATAGAATATCAGTTTTTCGAGACCTCGGCTCCCCTCACCACTCCCACGCGCGAATATTCCTTCCTCGACTCCTATCTGCGCCTTGAGGCTTCGCGAACCGACAACCTCACTTTCTCCATCTCAACGGATTCCTTTCCCGCCGGGGGAGAGATTCCGACCCTCCTGCTTATACCGCTTGTGGAGAATGCCGTGAAGCATAGCAAGGGAGTGCCCCACAGGGAGATTGAGGTAGAGCTACGGCGTCAGGGAGAATGGAAGTTGCTTTTCAGATGCTCCAACAACTATCCTCCCGCCGGGTCGGAGAGGGAGGGCCCGGGCGGTCTGGGACTGCTGAATCTTCGCCGGCGTCTCACCCTCCTTTACGGAGGCGCCCGCAATATACGGGAGAGCCGTGACGCAGGCCGCTATTCGGTGACGCTTATTCTTCCGTTGGTGCGGAAATAAGGGCGTCTGCTACGCAGAATTTAACATCGCTGTTTTGACCAACCGACAAATAATCAGTAAATTTGCATTATTATGGCAAAGGAAACACTTATTCAGCATAACACAGCAGATTACAACATCGCTGTTTAGACAATAAAAGACGCTATTCTTCGTAGCCAGTATCAGGCAGCGAAGTTGGTCAACCGTGAAATGCTGTCTCTATACTATGGGATAGGTCGATACATATCAGCTATCTCGACGATAATTTCGTCAGTCGCAACTGACGAAATTGAAACCGCTCTGTTGCTTCCAGCTAAATCGTCAGTTATGACTGACGATTTAGAATCATTGCTGTCCGATAAAAATCATATATGCTCATAAATCATTGCTCGAACGCTGAATTTACGGTGTTCGAGTCTGTTTTTTTGATTCCCAAGCCCCCTTAGTCAAAAAGAGATGGTATGGGAGGTGCTTCTGAGGTCTCAAAAAGAATTATTGCTGTCCGATAAAAATTTTTGAAAGTAAAAAAATTTTTATCGGACAGCAATAACTTTCAACAAACCCATTCTCCAAAGTCTTTTGGAGAATGGTATGATTGAAAATCTGAGGACCAATAACTTTTCCCATAAGAATTTAGTCTTGGATGATAGAGATGGAGAACTCTTTGCACGAGCGGTTTTCGGGTCGCGTAGCGCAGAGCGAGAAACGACTGTAACGCTCGTAAATGTCGAGACCGCGTCCGAGGTTAATGGTCCAGCCGTTATCAAGGACTATGCTGCGGTCGTGGACTGCATCGAAGTACCACGAAAATTCGATGCCGCGAGGCGCGAGGTCTTCTTGCAGGTCTTGGAAGAAGTCGATGACGGTTGCGGCCTGTTCATCGTCAGTGGTCTGTGTATGAAGTTCTATTGTCAGTTCTTCGGCGTGAATACTGGAGTCTTGAATAGCTTGAATAAGCTCTATGAAGTTTGAGACCTGATGTGGAAGTCTTATAAAGGGGTCGGTAACAACAACTTTCTTGGCGGTTTTGAAATATTCGCCGAGCATAGACTTCCACGACACACCTTTCTGATTCATACGAATGTTGATTTGCTTGGAAGCAAGAGCCTGAATACGCGGACGTGGCCGACGTTCGGCTGCCTCGTCTGCGCTGGCCGGGGCCGTATCTGATTGCGCGGGAGCAGCATCAGTCGCTTCGGGTTCGGTGATTGCAGGCTCACCGGGATTCTCTACACGTTCGAGAGTTTCGACAACATGAGTCTCGCCGGTCTTGACTTTGACATACTGAAACTTTGCAGGTTCTGCCTTGAAAGTTTCATCAATGATATATAGTTGGTCTTTCACTCGCTTTCGGGATTCAGCCGCGAAATCGATTATCTCAAACGCTTCCTCGGTGGTATATCTGCCATCAGGATAAAGCAGTTTGATCATGCCGGAGAAGGTCTTGCGGATCGCGAGATGGTCGCGTTCCGACAAAGAGCCGTCGAACAAGGCATATTCTTTCAGTTCTCCGGAGTAATCACGCGAACGAAGTTCGTGGAGAACTGCGGCAATATAGTCGGTAATCAGGCCGTAATCGGTAGTGAAACTATCCTTTTTGAGCATCTTTATTTCCCAACCGGGATTGTATAGATGTATTCGGTCAAGGAAGGCGCCCTTGATGAAAGCCATTGGGATGGACTCAAAAAGGTGCGAGTTCTTCAACATATAGGGAACGGTATGCTTAGTATTGCCGACGAAGGCCATTGAAGCGGAAGCCTCGTGTGTGGCTTTGCCACGATTGAACGACTTGTTTGCAAGGTAGTTCTGCATGGTGTCGATGAGAACTGCATCGGCAGACTTGCCCTTTTGCTGTTCATATTCGTCCCATGCCACGACATCCCAATAACCTACGAGGCCAAGGATTTCCTTGTTGCCTGATATTTTTGAGAAAAGTCGAGCTGATGTAACGTCACCACCGCTGACTAACACACCGTATGGCGAAAGTTCCTGAAAGACGTGGCTCTTGCCTGTGCCTTTCGGGCCGAGTTCCATAAAGTTGAAATTGTTTTCAACGTGTGGAAGGAGACGCGCAAGAACGATGAACTTCTCGCGGCGATTGAGTTTATCGGGGTTAAGGCCAACGGTCTGAACGAGAAAATCAATCCATTCGTCAGTGGTGAACTTGGCACGTTGCTCGATATAGTCATCAATGTTGATGTTGGAGATTTGAATAGGTTTCAGCGATTCAATCTCCCATCGCACTTTTATGTCCTCCCCCGAAAGATAGTTGATAGTAACTATAGACCAGACCCCGTTTCCCGATAAGAGTTTCGGATTTCGTTTTACCCATTCCGAGCCGATAGGAATACGGCTCAGATTGAGGTTGGCGAAGTCGGCCTCGTATTGGTCAGCTTTATCGTTAAGTTGAACAGAAATCTTGTCGATGATACGGTATCGTCCGGCCTCCTTGATTTTACCTTTGATTTCTTCGGAAGCAGCACGATGAACGTAATTATTCTGAATGACGGTCTTGACTTTTTCGAGACCTGCGGCTATCATTTCTTTATCATCGCTTGCGCAGTATTGGCCGAGAAGATATTCAAGGACGTAAGTAGGCACCGGCAGGTTGCCTTTGACAAGGAAAGCGAGGTCTTTCCGTACCACCTTTCCCATGAATGAATCGAGTATTTTATGCGAGAGTTCAGACATGTATATTAAAATTCGTCACGTTCAATCAGCGTATTGTCAGTGACTGTGGCTTTGATTAAAGGATTGAGATTGTCAGACACATCATAGACACGGAGCTGCAAGAGACCCGAGCCTGTGTTAAGCAGAGTGAGGTCAACATTGTAGATTCGGGCGGCGGCGTTATCGGCGTTGGTGCTTGACAATGTAATTGTCTTCTCAGTGGAGACAACCGTCTCACCGTGATAGATTGCACAACGCACGGTGCGCTCCTTGATGCTCTCCGATACGGCATCGTCCTGAAAGAGCTGAATTTTCAAGCGGCTTGAAACAACAGAGTGGTTCTTGCCGAGAAGCGTTACGCCTGTTGGTACCTTTCGGTTGACCTTGGGTGAATAAGTATGAAGCACCGGGATTATCACCTCTTGTAGGGATGCACCGCCATGAGCAAAGTTGTAATCGCCACCGCGAACCTTGATGCGGTTGGTCCCTTCGGGAACCGCAACGAGCGCATTGGCTGACATATCCGAAACATTGTCAAGCGGGAACTTGACAATGCCGGGCACACTTGCCTCGGACTGCGTAATATAGTAGCGGCTTTTCTTTTCGAGTGCTTCATCGTTAACGTCGAGCTTGTCCTTATCCTCAAAAATCATATCATTATAGAGGAATCCGTGGTCAGAGGTAAGGTAGATGTGAGCCACATTGCCATGATCATGAATCTTGGCAATCACTTTGGCAAGGTCAGCTACGGCCTCGGAGCAGGTGTTGACAACTCGGCGTGGATTGCTGCCGTGGCCCTCATGGTCAACGGCATCATAGAAAAGCACCGCAAGTCTCAGACCGGTGAATATCGGGCGCAGCGACTCCTTGGAGCCATTGAGCACGGTGTCGAAGTCAACGACCCGTGCCTCCGCAATCTTATCTGTAAGATGCGCTTCGCGGGATGGCGTATCATTAAGAATTTTATGGTCGATCGACAAGGTCAAATCCATAAATTCGAGGGAGTCGTGCGGGAGCAGAGCCGACTTGCAATATTTAGTTTCGGTCGGAAGCATGGCCAAACCGGGCGAAAGTTCGGTTGTATAACGTTTGCCGTCCTTTGCAAGTCGCTCTACCAGTTCTTTAGCTATCTCATAGCGGAAGGCATCGCAGATGATGATAGCCTGTTTTACCGTCGAGTCGTAGACCGTCTTGAAGAAATCATGCTGGGGCAAAGCATGTGTGATCTCGGCGAAGCCGTTGCCACGTTCTTTTAGGCATCGCACCCACTCGGTGTTGAGTTTGTTAGCGATGCGGGCATAGTCGCAGTCGAGATTATGTTTCGAGGCTTCCAGAGCCAAGAAGCATCCGAGGGTATCATCAACCGCGTGGTATTTCAGAATTGACTGACGATAGTACATGTCAAACAAATAGAGGTCGCCGATATATCGGTCGATATACTCGTCGGGGGAATTGAGGACAACGGAGCCGATGCGGTTCAGCTTCTCATAAAAAGAAGCGACCGCCAGGGCATATTCAAGAGCCTTGTGAACCGGTGACGTTTCTTCCACCTTTGAGCGAAGCGAAGTGATAAGGCTGACGGCTTTATCGGCATCCGACGAGAGGTAATCATTGGCTATGGCAGTAACCATAGCATCTGCCATAGCCGGAGACACCACATAATAATCCGCGCCGACCCCGTAGGTGGCAAGCAGACTTTCCTCTCTGATGTCAGCCGATAACTTTTCATACGCCTTGTAGAAAAGTTCGCGCTGCTGTCGGGGCAAGAGCCGGGCGGTCTCAACAAGTTTGTTTAGACGTTCGATGCGCAGCGAATCCGATATTTTAAGACGAATGTAGCTGTCAGAGGCATTTGCCGATAGGAGCTGAACGATGGAGTTATACTTCATAGCTTCGGCAAATTCTTTCCAACGATTGGTCGGCTTCATCGGCTGAATAGTTAGGTCGAAGTAGCCCGATGTTATCTTGTCGAAGTATGTCTGAACGTCTCTGTTCCGACTAAGTGAGGTATAGAATGCCTCGGCCTTCTTGGTGTATTCATCGGGAAAGCCATCCCAGATTATCAGCTTCAAGATAATTTCCTCCCACGATAGCATCTTGGGCTCGTCTATATACCCCGACACGAGACCGCGCATGACTCTGTCTTCAGTGAACTCCGAAGCTGAGAAGTAAGGTCGCAGAATTTTTGCGAACTTTTCGCGGTCGAACTCGTCGACATGATTCTTAATGAGAGTGGCGAAGGTGTCAGGGATGCCGTAATGTTGCATGAATTGTTCATAGCTTTCGCTGCGATACTCGGTATTGGCAGCGAGCAGCCCTGCCAAAGGAAAGGTCTCAATACTGCCGGGTTCTGACGGACTGAGTCGATTGAAAACGAGAACTATGTTATCGTCTTTCCAATCGTGCTCGATGGCGTATTTTACGCCGAGCCACGACAGGCCGTCAAACACTACAAGGCGGTAGCCGTCGCGCCACTCGATAGCTTCAAGCTCGGAAGTGAAAGTCTGAGCCACGTCGTTGTCGAAAACGAACAAGACGTGAAGCCGAGGGTCACGGTCAAAATATGCGTATATCTTATCTTTTATAGCCATAGCGACTTATTCATTGCGTTTGTAGCGTTGCTTGGGTGATGTTGGCGAGTCTGGATATTCCATTGCCAATAGACCTAAGGCGAGTAATTTCTTTATAATTCGCTTTTGTGTATGCTGTCTGTTTCGACCTATTTGATGGGCTATCTCTGTTGCATTTCTCCATTGAACGCAATACTCAAGAACCATTTTTTCTTCTTGTGGACTAACAATTACCTGACTTGGTACATCAGGACTTAGTACATCAGGACTTAGTACATCAGCGCTTGGTACATCCGGACTTGGTACATCCGGACTTGGTACATCCAGACTTGGTACATTAGTACTAAGTTGATAATCATGATTAAGATAGTACATAGTTCCACGACCAAATCCAGATGGAACAAGCAAATTAGCTTTAACCAGCTCTTTAAGAAGTTTAGTGATATCTGCGGGATGTAATTCAAGTTGATTACGCAAGCTGTTGTTTGTTACAAACTCATCAATATATGCGCTTGATAATATCGACAATCCGTTATGATCAAGATTCTCTATTTGATTACCAAATTTATCATGTAATGCATGTAGAGTATCATCTGAAATGAGGGATTCCATTGGTAAGTATAACTCAACCTTATCAGGCAAAGTACGTTCCTCAATGTATGGCCTGCGCCATTTGGCGCTTCGCCATCCTTTAAGAATCTTATCAACACCACTACCAGCTTTATCAGATTTACCTATCAATCCAAACATTTTTTGGAGCGAAGGATTTCTGCATTCACTTATGCCTCCTTCATAATATTGGCTGAGCGAAACCAACATAAACCCGGGATTCGACATCGTTATGGCTGTTGGTAATTTCAAGATAACAATTCGTGTCGAACCCCCATACAAAGCATGTACTAAAGCATTAATCAATGCCTCGCGTAAAGCTTCGTGAGCCGGAGTTTCATCTTGTCGTTCATCACCTTTTAGGACAAAAGGCTTTGGCATAAAAGCCTGTAATTTTGGAAGGACAAGACGGTAAAACTGAAAAAGATTTGCTTCCCATGTCCCATCCGGATATATACGGTCGACCCACCTGGTTATTGTAGTGTCAGCCGGAATTTCACGATAATCAAGCATGAAATCCGGAGCACATTCAGGATCGGTTATCGATTCCGTTTTGCCAAACATTAATAGTCCGGCAAGAGTAAAACCTTCCACACCGGTCTCTCGGTCTTTTCTATACCCGCCAAGTTTGCGCATTAATTCCAGATCATCTAAAGCCGTCCACGGATGCGAGGGAGTGCGGTTTGCAAACATTGTGCGATATTGTCTGAATGATGTCATATCAATATCGTCCCATGTATAATTCCGTAATATTCTACTCTCGGTCTTATATTGGGTGGATTCTCTATCTGCAAACATCAGTGTCGCTACGATAGGAGCACAACGATAATCCCCCTCATCATTCCGTCGGAATGTTCCGGTCATAGGATCTCGTCCCACATATACTGGACGTTGCTCTCTAGTAGCCCTCGGTATAATGAATGCCATTAGAAAGCCATCGTTATATGGTAATTCTAATACATCCTTATCAGAGAGAAGCGGAAGACTTACAACATCTTTATCATTCTGACAAGAAAAGAAAGTCTTTCTTAACTTTGCGACTTCATCCTTCGTATATGGTTTGGCAGAGAAAATATTGTTTTTCTCCTTAACACCAAACACAATAATCCCTCCTTCTGTATTGGCAAAGGATGAGTATGTCTCCCAGAATGATCCCGGGAAACCACCATGAGCAGATTTGAATTCAATTTCTTTATTCTCATGACCATTCATAAGGTCATCAAGAAAAGATTGTATTTTAAGACTCTCTCTTATGTAATCTTCCATTTCTTTAGCAGAGTTTTATTTCAGTTTGGCGAGGACGGGGGCGAAAGTGGCGTAGTTTTTCACGACGCCGTCGTCGAGGTCGATTTCTATTTGGCGGTCGGCGAACTCGTGAAGGCGGAGCTGATAGTCGCGACATTCGTCAAGGTCGCAGCGTAGCTGCTTCAACTCCTTGTTTTCCTTTGATGTGAGCGAACTTTTAGCCATCAGGTCAGCTTCACGTGCGGCAAGATGTTCAATGTATGGCAGCAGATAGTTGGTGCGTATATGCTCCGGTGTGAAGCGGTTCATGCGGTGCATATATACCAGGCACTGGAACGCTGCGCGTTTCCCTTTCTGATTGGATGAGAACATCCAATAAATCGGTCGGTTCTGATACATCTTCTTGTGGTCGTTATAGAAGTCCGAACGGAAATAATCGACCACATCCTTACCGAGAGCGTCACGAACAAAGTTCATGTTCTCAGTAAGATATTCGTTGCCAAGGGCCACGCGAACAAACTCCGAAAAGCGGTTTGCGGCATTGTCGTGGAAGGGAGAGTCTTCGCCCATCATCGGCACAATACCATCATCATCAATCCACCATTGTTTGCCTGTCTGAACCACCGTGTAAGGAGCATATTCATCAGCCGAAGGATTCGGGTGCGCAATGGCGAGACCGGGACGGTCAAGACGATAGCGCCCCATCATGCAACCCACAGCATAGCTGATGAACTGCTTTATGATAACATCTTTATTCCAAATAAGGACAGGGCCATCAACATCATCTCCATCTGGGGTAGCCTCTCCTTGTTGGAGAATTGTTATATCCTCGTAACCTACATTAGGAGAAAGTTCATCCTGAAGACCATAAATATCAATGAACTGGCGATTAATTTCAATTTCGTTAGATTGAAGCTGTGCAAACAAACGGGTCCATTTCTGCCTATAAGCTATATATAAGGAATATAAAGAGCTGGCATAAAGTTTTATTGTGTGTTGCCGAGCTTCTAAGTTGGCATCACATCGCACATATTCAGGATATAATATTTCTATGTCAGCCTCTCGGTGGTGACTAAATACATTGGTCTCAGTTGGCATTTCTCGCGCTTGAGCAAGGAGTGGTGATATCTCAAAATCCCACGAAGTTTCGTGTGCATCCCAATCTTGTTTGGAAATATTTATACAGGAATCGACTAAACTAAATATAGTATGGTCAATTACACAAAGATTGGGTAACGTTTTTATTATGCCACATTTATTATTGATTGTTGGCATAACGATACGAGATATAAAATCGAAAGTATTTGAATTCAAATATGCTAAACAAGCTTTAATATTTGAACCTTCACGTGGGATAGCAACTTGTCCTCCAGCATCAAACAAGAACCCTTTGGGAAAATATCGTAGAGCAAAACCCTTAGTTGATATAGAAGACCATGTTCCTCCTGCCTGAAAATATAAGCTTTCACTCGGTCTAACATGTCCTTTTAGTGCAGACATCTGCTCTCTATATGGAGCATCAAAACCAATAACTACATCATTATTACCATACCATTTTCTTGCCCCACCTCCTTTATTATATGGAATCCATCTTTTATGGTGATTATCGATATCTTCATAGGAAGAAGCATCGAAGATTAACATAGAAGAATGAACCTCATACCACAATCGAGTAAATCTTGCATTGTCAGCGGTGTGGATACCTTCTCTAAAAAAGAATTCTTCATCGAGAGGAATTTTACCTGTAAATATTTTACTCAAAATATTTACGCTTACCCAATATGCAATAGGCGCACCTGGAATTTGCTCAAACTGCTTTTGGTCGGAAACGATGTAACGATTTATCCCAACATAAAACATCTCACGTTTTGCATTACAGTTGGCTCCGTCAATAAGTCGGTAATAAATACCAGGATATGTTGGCTTTTCTTTGGAGATAATAAAAGCTGCATTCTGAACGACTTCTCCAGAAAGTTCATCGAAAGTGCGAGGGCCGAGATGAAGCAGAGAGTCAATCTGTTGATTATCGATTACATCTTTGCGAAGTGATTCAAATGAGCTGAGAAACATCCATGACTGCATATTAATCATACCGTATTTGCCATGTTCGCGAAGGCGATCTATCGCTACATCCATAAATATGGCAAATAGGTCAGCCTTTGAATCAGGATATTCTTTCGTGGCGTATGATTTCAATGTAGCCTCCTTGTTTGTAGGCATATACGGTGGATTCATGCAAAGTGCAGCATACTTGTCGGTGAGAGCAAGTATGACACGGAAAGCATCTACGAGCGGGGTGAAGCTGTCGGTATGCATTGGTTCGGCATCGTAAGTGAAGACGGCACGACTCAGATATTCCACTCCTTCACCGCTGATCTCAAATTTCATTATCGATCCGAGCACATCTGCATCAGCCATCAATTCAAAGGCTTCCGCAATTTGCGCATCAGCTTCGTCGCTTGGAAGTTCGATCTGATATGCACAGTTGAAATGGCCTTTAAGGTCGCGCCAAGTGTAGCGGTCCACTTCTGGCATCGAGTATATACGCGGCATGCAGTGGCCGTCGGCGAAAGCGGTGTCAGTCTGACACGCTTTCAGCAGAAGCGCGAATTGAGCAAGCTGACGGGCGCGGTCGTCAAGGTCTATGCCGACCATGTTCTTCGTGAGTATGGCTTCTATTGCTTCGCGTGGCGAATAGAAGTCCTCAGCATAGAGGGCATAAAGGAGGTCGAACATCTCATTGAGAATATGCCCGGAGCCGCAAGAGAGGTCGCCACATTTCAGGTCTTCGAGCGAGTTATAGCGCAGAATGGCATCGTCGGGAGTAGGCTCTGCCGGCATCACGAGGTATTTCCAGTTCTCGGAAATAGTGGAATCGGGATTATTGTCGAGATAGATGCGACCGAGAGTGTTTTCAACCATATATTTCACAATCCAATTGGGTGTGAAAATCTGGGTTGCGGCAGGGATTTCAGCGCTGTCATAACCTCCTTTTTTGGCAAAAACCTCGTCTTTCTTCTCGGCAATATAGAACTGATAGAGCCAGCCTATCAGTTCAGGCTTGCGGTAATCGTCAGGCTCGATAAACTCACCGGCTCTGTTGAGCAGGTCGATGAAGCCATCCTCTGCAAGAATGTCAGCAGGGAGAAGAAGGGCCGTGTAATCGGTGATGCCTCCGAAGCATTTGCGGATGATGGGATTATTTTCGCAGTATGCGCGAATAAGGAGTGAGAACTGCTCGAAAGAGAGGCGTCCGTCGCTGATGACGGCTTCGAGAGAAGCACGGTCTTCATCGGAGAGAACCGGAGTCTTGCCCGCGCGGGCATCGGTAACAATGCGAGGTATGCGAACTTCGGGATTCTCGTAGTCAAGCAATGCCGGAGCAAGGCTATTGTATTCCAGAATACGGATAGCCATTAACCGATTAAACCACGTATAGGCGGCTTCTTCAACCACCTGTTTGACGCCATGTGAAGCAATGCGGTCGCGCAGGGCATTCCATCGAGCCACAAAGCGAGAGTCGTTGATGACCTGTCCATCGAAAATAGCATAACTGCCCGATGCCTTCGGCTCGACACGCACCGAACCATCGTCATTAAAGCCGACGGCTTTAAGACGATTGCGCACACCCTGCATGAGCAGATTGCGGGCTGCGGTGGCAAAACGCTTCAATGAGTTAGTATTCATATCAGAGTACCTGTATTTCGTCGCCACTGTTCAGATTGGCGAGTTTATTAGTAAGTTGTTTACGCAGACGATTGAGGTATGTTTCAATATCGTCGGCGTTTTTGATATTGGAGAGCGAAGGTGTTTGGAGCCTGAAAGGAACGACCCTTGATGTCGGCTTAGGCTCACTTCCACCTCCGGTCTGAGGCTTCGGTTTAGGGCGATTGCGACGGGCCACTTCGGCGTTAATACGCGCTATCTCAGCAGTGAACCAGTCGTTAGACAGCTCATTGGCTTGTAAAACCGCGATGTTCGACGAGACGGTGGCGCGAGTAATCGCGGCCCGAACGTTTGACTCGTACTTCACTTCATTTTCTGCTGCAAAAGCCGCCACTTCCGTATCTTGTGAATAAAGTTTTGCTTCTATTCGCTGACATAAGTTCTTCCGAACATCATCGAGAGCCTTGGCAAGCGCTTGTCTCATTTGCTTATAATGGCGCATTTTGTCTATGGGCCACGGCTCGGTGAGGATAGACTTGAGACCATCTACATCGGCTTTATATGATTCCGGCAGATAGGCCCAATTATCACGGTTGTCGTTTACAAATTGGATAAACTCAAAATAGGCTTTGAGTACAGTTTCATTGGTGGCGAATTGACGAATCTGTTTGGTTTCATCAAAGAGCTTTTTAGCCTTTGCTCGATCGGCAACTATACGACGGAAGAAAGCCTCGTCGTCGCGGATATTGAGCCATTCATGGATGAGTCCGATGGAATTGTTGAGCCATACGGCAACAGGCGAAGAATTACCGCCAAGTTTATTGATAAGAGTCTGATCGTTTCCAACCTTGGCATTGAGAATTTCTTTTGACCAGGCGTGAATGTCGGAAGGGTGAGAAGAAGTTGGAGAGCTTGCATCGCCGAAAATGTCGTGCCAGGCATCAAGGAACTCGTTTATGACGCTCTGCGGTATTTCCTTGGTGGCCTTTACCATGAACTTCGACATATCGCGCAGCACATTGTTTGCAATAATGTTGCGGTCAGGATTCTCGGCGTTATTGTACGTGAACTCGCGCACATTGCGACGCACCAGTTCATTGACGAAGAATATGGTTGCTTCTTGACTCCACCCGTATGGTGCTTTGCCAAACTCATTGACAATGTCTTTGAGATTGGCTTCACCGCCACGACGTTTCAGATAATTCTCAATCTCCGTTTCAGGAGTGGAAAGAGGCTGATTGATACTGGTATATTCATCTTTCTGAGCCGGGCGAAGAATCTTCGATTTGAGGTCGGCTTCGCTTCGGGGAACGGATGTGCCTACGGCGAGTTTAGCGTAGGGATATACGTTCTGCAAGTGGCGGGCTACCGCTTCGTTGTAGCGGTCTTTGTCCTTGGTCGAAGAAGCAACGGCGAGTTGCTGATTTGACGAGATGACCTGAGCCGAATTAAAGAGCGCTTTCAACGCTTTCTGAATCTCCTTGTACTCATCGGCGGCCATCTGACGGAACTTGTCAAGAGCCGCCTTGCGAGTGTCGGACGTGCTCTGACCGTCGGGAGATTGGAGGAATTTGCGCACCTTGCAAATCCATGTGAGGCGGTTTCGCAGTTGCGGATCCGCCGAAAATCCGTCGGCCATAAAGAAGGCAAGGCGGTTCTCGATGTTGCGGAACGCATACTCGTGAACGGTACCGTCATATTCGAGCACGAAGTCAACTGAAATATCGGCATTGGAAGTTAGGAATGTCTTGCCGTTGACGATACCCCCGACTGAGAATTTCGACGAACAGTAGGACTCGCGGTTCTGCGGCGCGAGATATTCCTTGAAGAAGTCGATCAGCAGGTTCGCCATGAAGTCGTTGTCGACATACTGGTTGCCGATTGAAGCAGCGACACGACGTTCTTCCTCGGTGAAGAAGGTGTAGAACTCGGTATGTAAGTCGGCGAGAGTATCGCGACGGAGAATATTATTGTCGCACAGGTAGTCGATGACTCCCTGCACATCATTTTTGAGTTTCAACTTGTTCTCGTCGACATCACGCATCAGAAGCGAAGTAACGTAATCGGCGGTAGCTGGGAACACACGCCGCTGCTGCTCGTCCATGTTGCAAATCATAAAGAGCACATTCAGCACACGCTCGCCGAGTTCGCGGTTGACGTTGTATGACTCTATGACATTGTTGGCCGTGGCGATGGACTTCTGCCCCTTGGTAGTTAGGGAGCCGCGGAACATGGCGTTATAGAACTGGTCGAAGGAGATAATGTTTCCTACCTCTTGGTCCTTGGTGTCTTTGGCTACCGAATGGGTAATCTTTATGATGCTTCGCTCATTACCTTTGACCTCTTTATCCACGAAGTTCTGAGCGACAAAAGCATCGAATATGTTCATCATCAGAGTGAACTGATAAGGAACGAAGGGATAGTAGGCGGCATATTCTTCCTTTGAGCGATAGGTGTTGTAGCCCGTAGGAAGTAGCAACTGAGCCGTGATGTTGCTGTGGATCTTATCAAAGCGTTCTTCGAGGGCGATGGCGGCAGAGCCTTTCTTTTCGAGGATACGTTTCTGTGTGATGTATTCGGAGTTGGTGCCTTTGAGCGAGACCTTGACCTGAAAACGCCCCATGATTTTACCGTAATCGTCGGTGGTCTTGGAGATATGGCAGTCGCCGAGAATTTCGGAAAGATCCTGTTGGGCGGTGCAGGCTATCCACACTTTGCCATCGCAAGCCTCGTGCAGGTCGCTGACTATCTGCTGAAGTTGAAGCAGAAGTGCGCTCCGGTTGTCGATGAACTGTGAAATTTCATCGGCAAAGAACACGAGGCGGAAGTTGGAAGGCTTGGAAGCTACAAAGGAGCGCAGCTCATTCATAAAAGCTTCCACAGTGAGGGGGAAGTCGTTCTTGACAATACGCTGACGGATAACGTCAATCGACAGACTCGGCATAACATCCTTGGCTGCTTCAAGAACTGTGTCAAGTTCAGTATTGGCAAGTTCGGCAGCCATTTCTTTCCAGTTCCAGCCAAACTCGTCATCGAGTTTCTGCTTGAACTCGTCGAATTTGCCGTTTGTGTCAAGAGCCTTTTCAAGATATTGAGCCAACGGCAGATTGAATGTGTTGTAACCGCGGTGGCGGTTCAACTCATGCCAGAACACCTCGGTAAATACTTTCTGCTGATTAGTATTTGAATTGGCGACAGACCCGATGTTGAACAGAATGGTCTCGACCGACGCTGTGCGAAGCCAGTCAGTAAGAGCATTGACGTCAGCGACAGTAACCTCGCATCTTGACTGCGGGTTTTGAAGCGGGTCGTGTTCCTTGACAGCCTCGGCGAGACGGGCAAGGGCGCGAATGTTGTAATCGGGATGGAGGCAATAATCGAGGAATTTCAGAAAGTGAGACTTACCCGAGCCGAAATAACCGTTAATCCAAATGCCGTTGTGTGCGGTCTGACGGTGTCGGATGGCAGAAAGCACATGGTAGATGTTGTTTATGATTTCATCAGTGAAAACATACTCGTCAATTTCAACGCTGACGGTGTCGGATTTGAAATCTGACGCATTGACCGCCGGGTTGAAAGGACGGTCAATCTCTTTTTCGTATAATTCGTGAAGATATTTGAAGTCTGCCATGACGTATTATTTTCTAAAGTCGAGGATGAGTGCAGCACGATATACATGTTGGTCGGCGAAACGGTCGAACAACTTGTAAGAGTTCCCATCAGGCTCGCCGGGATAGAACACGAATATCTTATATGCGTGGGTTTGATTGTATTCTTCGTATTTATTGAGGAAAGTAGATAGACGAAGATAGGGATATATATTGCCGAAGCCTGAAATAAAGACATATGGAGTCTTATTCTCGGTCTCGGCTTCTTTATGCGCCACAATTCTGTCGTGGATATACTGAATGAAGGCATCGCCTTGAGCCTGTTGAGTCAAGGAACGTGCAACGCCCTCGGAGTTTTCCGGATCCTTGGATTCTTTCTCGATAAGATATTTCAGATAAGATGGATATTTCTTACCGAAAGGTTTATTGTCGAGGTATTTGCAAAATTCCTCGAAGATGTCGATGTGCAAGGCATTGACATAGTTAGTGGGGCGAATCAGATTATCGCGGTACCATTGAATCCGTTCGCGCGTTTCGTATTCCTTTGCCGGGTCGTAGGGAACTATGAAATAGTTGTAGAACAAGTCTCCGTGAGGCGTGTCCTGAAAATCTGGCTTACAAAGACGTTCATATAGCCTGTCAACTACAACCTCACTCATAACGCGATAGATTTAATGTTTTCGATACGATAAGGTGGAATCAATATAGCATCGAGGAACCACGGCTCACCGATGCGGACGAAGAAGGACAAGTCTTCGTCGGAATATTCCAGTTGTCGAAGGTCGCCATCTTTATCAGAGATAAAGCCGACTTTTCTCAGCACACTGAGAAATGCGGCTGCGATGCGGTCGCGTGTATTATCACTCCAAGAGTTTACAAACTCATCATTGCAAGCAATGTCAGAAATTGCTGCAAGGATGTCATTCTTTGATACCGTTTGATTGAAGGAGTTCCACTTATTACAAACTACTTCAACCTGAAAATCAAAATATAGTTTGTAGGCTTTCAACAAAACAAAAAACATTGCCAGTATCTGCATTTTTGGAGAGAGAGTCAAAAAAGTTTCCCAAAATGATGCCGGTACTGCCTTGAAGCGCCTGTTTAATTCCGACATCGCACGCTGTCGCGTTTTTAAGGAAGTGATTAAAAGGACTTCGTTATCCTGTATTTCTTGTTTGAGAAGCGTATCAGAGTCCTCAGACAAGAATAACGGAAGGGCTCGTGTCATTTCATCGACCATAAAACCGCATCCGGTCATTCCGGCTGTGTAAGAACTATTTTTTTGCAATTCTCGTTGAGTCATGATATTAAAAGGAGAATACCCAAGTAGCATCTGAAGGCTGACCAAAGCCTGTAACAACTACTAAGGTATTCTCAAAAATTTATCGGCTCTTGCCGTATGTCTTTGATTTATCTATTGGGTCATTTACAGATGAAGTTCTTGTTAGACTGCAAAGTTAGCAATTTTTTCGCTAATAATCACAATCTAATAAGGTTAAAGTGAAGTGATTTCATTTCACCTTACCCCCGTCTTTGAGTGCCTGAATAAACCAAGCAGGGAGGATAAGAAGCATAAGAAGGAATGACATACGTCGAAAGATTTGAAGTTTCAAGAAGGACAGATATAGCCTCGGCTGCAAAATTAGTCACTTGCTATGCCATGTTCTTGCACTTCAAAGTTAAATAGTATTAACAATGCTATTTTCAAATTATTGGATAACCCTCCCGAACTGAATATCAAAAGTGCGATAGAGATAGGAACTGTATCAATTCGGCGCGTCAGTATAACCAAATAATTCGTAAATTTGCAGTTGGATATAACAATGAAATTTAGAAGCTTATGGCAAAAGATAATCAGGTATATGACGAAGCATTTGGTCTTTTGGCTGATGAAATAGGAGTATTCGATACGAAAGTTATGGGAGTCTTTGGTGCAATGCGGCGTGGACTTTCAAAAGAGGAAGCATTGAAAAAGTATAACTTCACTGAAAAGGACTATGACGAAAATATCTCTAGAGTGCTGAAATAAAATTTCCTGATGTCGGAAGAATATTTGAATGTAATAGAGGGGAAGTGGGACTTGCAGGCAGACCTTTTGCCTGTAATTTGCCTGTAGAAAATAAAAGAAGCGAGATAACTATGAATTTTCAATGAGCTATCTCGCTTTATATGTGCCCAGAACAGGAGCACTAATATTAAATCAAAATAAA